>JARFQX010000476.1 GCA_029287555.1 Rubripirellula sp.
GGGCCGGCTGAAGAAGCTGGTGTCAAGCCGGGCGAGAAGATTATCCGAGTTGAGTCGTCGTCGACCGAGCAAGTCGATCCGGATTACGTTGCGGATCTCCTCCGTGGTCCGGAACACACCTACGTATCGCTCTCGGTTGAGGGGGTCGACGGTGTGCGACGAGACTTGACAATCCAGCGGAGAAGAGTTGAGGTCCCCTGCGTCGAAAACGTGCATTTCGTCGATGTAGACAACCGAGTAGGCTACTTTCGTCTGACCAATTTCCAAAAGACTACCGTGCGAGACGTTGAACGAGCGCTGTGGAAACTCCACCGTGAGGGGATGCAGTCACTCATCATTGACGTTCGGGGAAACCCCGGTGGCCTGCTTTCCGCGGCGGTAGAGGTTGCCGATCGCTTCCTTGGAAACGGTCGAATCGTCACCACGCGGGGCCGCAACGTTCGCGAGAACTTCGACTACATGGCCCACCGGCCCAATACTTGGAACGTGCCGCTTGCGGTGTTGATTGACCGTGACAGTGCGAGTGCCAGCGAGATCTTTGCGGGCGCAATCGCGGACAGCAATCGCGGCGTGATCGTGGGGGAAACAAGCTACGGCAAGGGCAGCGTTCAAGGCATCTTTCGAATGCAGATTGCCAACTTTGGGCTTTGTCTGACCACTGCGAAGTTCTATTCGCCCAACGGGCGTGAGATCAGTCGTAACGGCGTGGTGCCCACCATCTCCGTCAATCCGACCTACATCGCGGCTCGCCCGAACGCGGAAGGAAAGATTACGCTGGACCAAGAAGATGCGGTGCTGCAAAGCGCCATCGTCGGTCTGTCTGATCGCAACATGATCAGCCGTGATCACAGCGCCGCATACGCCAAGTAGTCCGGCGGACATCAGAGATCATTCGCGGGGTGCCCAATCATCCGTCGGGCGCCGAACGAATCGGTGCCCGTTGAAAAACAGTCGATCTGAGCCCGATGCCCGGAGTTTCGAAACCGCCGCCGGACTTCGTTAGCGCGGGCGGCTGCGCCGCACTCGTGAAGTTGCTTGGCGCGTGCCCTCAGCGAGACTCATGGATCGCGGCGATAACCCGGCTGCAACGAGCATGCGGTTGATTCCCGTCATCAGCCGGTGCCAATGATCGACCGTCTCGGGTGTGCCGACGGAGACCGCGTCGGGCCGATTGAATCCGCGCTCGCTGATTCGAATCTCTGGATCAAGATGCACCAGGGCTTCAATCATCAGGTGATCACGCCGATCCAATTCGCTCAGCTCGGCATCGTCGTAGATCCAGAGGTGAGGCTGCAACGCCCGGTCGATCACAGCCATCGCCGCCTGATCTATGGAGTCGGTTGCTACGATGATTTCAATGGGACCGCATTGAATGTAAAACTTTGACATGGGAATTGCCTCCTTGACCGCGATTCATCTTGGCCACCCGACCGATCGGGCGACAAAATGAGGATCGCAGATCCGCGGACAAGTCTGGTCAAAAGTGCCTATTCGACGTCGTAAGGCACGACTTCGACGTCAGGCCTCGACGTCTCCTCCGGCTTTCCGAAGGTGTAAGTCAGCTGCTGCGTCCCAAGTGTGACCATCAGCCGGGAAGACCGTCGATGGACGACAACCTGGGTCTCCAATTCGTTGTTGCCGGCCTCGATGGGGCGGCCGAGTGACTCATCGGCGAGCCGTCCGTCTCGGACATCGATGGCGAGCACGTCAAGCTTCTTACGGCGACTGGTCGTCGAATAGGTGAACGGGCTTCTGGAAAACAACAGCAGGGGAGTCTCGGCGGGTTGCGTCAAGGTGCAACCCCACGGTTCCTCGAACGACTTTTCCCATCGCAGCGTTCCGTCGACCATCGAAATCGCGTGCACGCCATGGACCGTGGTGTGAAACCTGCCATCGGATGTCTGCACCTGAGGCGCGTCGGGCAACCCCACCCGCTCGATCTTCCGCTTGGGCAATAACAACATCGTCCCATCAAGCATCAACGTATTGAGGCCGACCAAATCCTCATGAGCTCGAACAAATCCCTTGGCGATCTCCTTCCCTAAGACAACATCCCAGATCAGCGAGTTTCCACCATTATCGAGCAACGCGAGGTAGCGACCGTCGACCACGCGACCATAGCTGGAAACATTTGATTCGCCTCGCGTGGTTCGATTCGCTCCCATCGCTTGATGCTGCAATAAGACTTCGCCATTGAAAGGGTCGGTCACCAGCAGATCGAATTGACCGGCCTTGTCGGTTTCGCGGTAGGACAGCACCGTCGAACCGATGTCCGTCCAAATCTCACCGCGACGCCACGGCTCGACACCGAGTTTGCGGCCATCGTGCACGTCAAAGAAGACGACCTCGTCGGTGGCCGGGGAGACAACCGCGACACGATCTCCGTCACACAAGATTCCTCCACTGAGCGGCGCGGCTGAGTTGCGCCACAAAGTTTCGGAGGTCAAGAGGTCGATCGCCGTTAAGTCGCCTCCTTGCAAAACAATCACTCGATCTCCCACGACCGGACCGAGACGGAACTCGGGTATGACGTTCGACGTTACATTGCTGCCGACGTAGTATCGTACCAATTGGTCGTCAAAAGGAGTCGTGGTGCTGCGACGACGGGCCACCGGTCCGCCGTCCCCGCTCAAACTTCGCTGCCACATCACGACATCGCTCGCCGACTTGGTGAGGACCTTGTGAAGGTCGATCGCGATCAGTCCGTCGGGCATGACCACGACCATGACGCCTCCGCAGATTTGTGCCTGCTTGTCGATCTCGCCCAAATTGACGTCGCTGGTAATTCGGTAAGTCGTACCGTCCGGACCGCCCAGTGCGAAACTTTCGTTTGATTTGCTAATCAACCGCCAACCTCGGAACTCCTCTCCGGCCAGCCGATGGGTTTGAGCGACCCGCTGATTAGTACGCATCGTCCGAATCATTCGCGGCGAGCGAGACTCCCACGTTCTTGAGACTTCATCCGGCCAATCGAAGGGCTGTGTCCTTTCCTCAGCTACGGCTCGAAGCGCCTCGATGCGCCCGCGTTGGGCGTCCGACTCGTCGCCGACTGCGTCGAGCGCTCGTAGGACTCGCAGGACATCTTTGGGCATCCCTCCAAGCGCGTAGGCGTCGGCGAGCATCCAGAGGCGATCCGCAGGCAAGTCGGCGAGTTCTGGATCGCTCGGGATCGTCGATCCAAGTGCCAGCCGCTCCAGTTCCATGAACGCCTGCTCCTGACGCATCCTTTCAGCCAATTCCTGACGCAACGGTTCGGAACCCGATAACGACCCGAAGTGGCGAAGCATCCTCTTGAGCAATCCTGTGGATGCCTGAATTCGAGACCGGGATGCCTCCAGCAGCATCTCGTTGATCTGCTGCAGCTGATCGGAACTGGTTTCGGAGGCCAGCCGGGCCGACCGGGCGGCAAGCCAGCTATCGAGCGAACACTGCCGAGTGGAATCGTTGACCAGGATGGCCGCTGAGCTGTCGAGCAATGGTTCGGAGATCACCAGTTCCGACAAGTCAAGCAAACGACGGGCTGCCTTCAACGGCTCGTCGTCTTGTATCGCCGCGCGCACTTGCAAACCCAACAACTCCACACGCTGGGAGGGCCGATCAACCAACTGATCAAGCTCTTCGACCAATTCCCGATCCAAGTGTTCGCTTGCGCGAAGTTGTCCAAGCATCGCGGAAACACTGAGCATGCGAACTTCGTCATTCTCCGGTTGCATCTGACGAGTGCGGGCCAACAACGACAAAGCTTCCTCACGTTCCCCTCGCTGAATCAACAGTTGGGACTTGCGGACCAATGCAACAAAATCGTCCGGATCTTCCTCCAGCATCCGATTGACTCGAGGCTCGAGCGAGGCTTCGCCAAATGCGACGGCCAAGGATGTTGGACTCTGTGAGATCATTTCGCCGTCAACTGCCACCAAATTGCCGAGCGGATACCGCGTTTCGCGACGCTCGATCACCGAGCCATCTTCCAGCGAAACGCGGATGATCTCGTTGCCGGTGGTTGGCAAAAAGTACTCGTCTTGACCAAATGCTCCCAGCCCGGAAATCTGCTGTCCCGCCCCCAACATGTCGCGAGGCGTGGTCCAAAGCGAGTTCCCCGTGCGAAGATCAAACGCCCGCAACTGGTTACTTCCGGCTACGAAGAATCGACCATCGCGGATTCCGGCCAGATACCTCAAGTGAACGCGGTTCTTCTCGGGGAACAATCGCTTGCCGGTGACCAGATCAAACCCAAACAAACGGTCTGCTTCAACGGGCGTAACCAGGATCACTCCCTCGTCAACGACCGCCGCCCCGCTGAACCAGCGCTGCATCAATTGACTTTTCTCGATCCTCCGTCCGCGACCGCGCGCCGAGATGCTCCGCATCATTTCCACGTTGCGATCAAAGCTGACACCCCAACGGAGCATGCGGTCGGCAAGATCAATTGCAACGATCGCCGCAGCACCCGTCGGGCAAATCAAGATCCCCTCATGATACGTTGGCATGGCACCGCCAACTCGCCGGATCGGATCGTATTCAATCCCGGCTGCTTCAACGGCGACGAGTTGCTGTCGCCACAATTCAGCGCCCGTCATCGGATCGAGGCAACAGAGATTGATATCCCCCGCGATCTCCGCCAGCACATAGAGCTTGCCTTCCACCGGCAGCGGCGGCCCAAGAAAAAAGGCGTCGGCCAGTGGCGAAGCCCCGCCGGATCCGGAACCGATTCGCCAGCGAAGCTTCCCCTCGGTTGCCAATTCGAGCGCGACCAAAGTGTTGCGTTTCGTGTCGGCCCGACGGGTGCCTCGAAACATCATGGTATTCAGTGCGGCCGTTTCCACCTCTTCGAGGTCATCGAGAATGTAGACTCGCTCGCCATCGCTGCTGATCTGGCCGTAAGGAACGTCATTCCATACTCGCTGGTTAAGCAGGTCGTCTGCGTCCGATTCCCCGGGGATCTCGTCGATCGACGTCTCATCATCTTCGAACATCTCGTATCCCGATTGCCAGGGATACGTCCACACGCGCTTGCCAGTCCGGTAGTCCACCCCCACCAGTCGCTCGGTCGTTCGCATCAACAACTGGTCGCCGACACGCAGCGGGATCCAACTCGGTGGGGGCAACTTCCCGCCAGTCGTCAAGTCGTCGGCCATCTTTCGCACCGCACGTTCCTGCAACGGGCTGGACGTCGTATCGAGCATCCAACGTTCGTTTGACAGCGGGAGCTGTCCGGCCGCGGACCCATTTCGATTCGTTCCAGCCCCGAGCAATGGATACTCCGACACACTCGCGGAAGAGTAATCGGCAAGTGTCCCGAAGTGTTGCTTTAACCACGATGCGAGCTCATTGGCGTTCGGCCAAGGGAGTGTCCTTCCGTTGACGACCAGGGACGCACCCGAGTCAGCCGTTGCGATCGCCGGTGCGGGACGCCCGGCCAGTTGACGCGCCGCGGCGTGGAGAAGCCGGACGCTCGCCCCCAAGTGATTGACCGCCCGAGTTGTATCGACAACGTCATCCAAAATCAGTGAAGCTGCGAGCGGGTGCCCGTCGAACATCTCGCGCTGGGCCAACAGGTAGGATGCTTCGTACCCGGCGAGTGTGTGAAAATACTTGCGACGGACTTCGCGCACCGATTCCCACTGTCGCGTCGCTGCCGCCTCCGTTAACTCACGGCGTGCCAGCGGACCGTAGCGAAGTTCGTAGGTTTCCAACGCGGCGGTCGGAAGACTTCCAATCATCTTGCGCGCGGTTCGAAGCAGGCTATTCGTAACGGGCGTGCCCGACCGTCGTGTATCGTCAACTTTGAGAAAAAAGTCTTGGCCGTAGTATTCTTCTTGATTCTTGCCGTCGAGCGACAGGAGGTCTCCCAAGCGCACCACCGCCTCGCTGTAACGTTCCTCGGCGATCGCACTTTCGGCGGCTCGGATTTGCTGTCCGATGTTGCGAGGCGCCTCCATGAACTGGCCGGCCTGAGCCCGTTGGACCTGACCAAGAATGCCCTGGCCGTCGGCCTCGCCGCCAGGCAAAGCCACCAGTGCCACGAGCAGAGCGACCAGGGATAGCTGGGCCCCAACTTTCTGGTAGCGAGGACCTTCCAAGCTTCGATACACGTAAGTCACCTTGGTGTTGAGATCTGGCAACCGTGCGACCCGGCCCAGAAAGACCCAGTCCGGCCACGCAATCATCGGGGGTAAAATGCGAATCTCCATCTACCGCTATTGTAGGATCCCGGGACCAAAGGTGGCGACCCTCAAAAGGTGGCGACCCACCGAACGGCCAAAGCGCGGTGCCTCTTGGGACGTTGCTTCTCGGAATTATGACGTCTCGCTTCCGCCCAGATGCGACAAGATCTCGCTGAAGACCTCGTCCGGGGACTGCATTCCGTTGATCACAACGAAATGGTCCTGATCACGGTAGTAGTCGAGCACGGGTGCCGTTTGGCGGTGAAAGACATCGAGCCGTTTGGCGATGACATCTTCGGTATCATCGACTCGTTGCTCAGTCTTCGCGCGACGCAGCAGGCGTTTGATCAACTCCTGGCGACCGACGTCGAGGTGCAAGACGAGGTCAAGCCGTTGCCCCCGGTCTGCCAAGTACTGATCCAGCATTTCCGCCTGATTGACATTTCGGGGAAAGCCATCCAGCAGGCACCCGTTTGCACAATCTTCGTTCGATAGCCGCTTGGTCAAAATGGGCAGAACGACGTCGTCGGGGGCCAGACGCCCGGCATCGATGTAGCCGGCCACCAATCTACCCAGATCCGAATCGTCGCGAGTGTCACGAAGCAACTCTCCCGTTGAGAGATGCGGCACGCCAAGGTGTGCCGCCAGCCGCCTGCACTGAGTTCCCTTCCCCGCCCCGGGCGGTCCGATAAAGACGATCACCATCGTTCGAATTCACCTGTGGGTCCGTCGTCCCGATGCGTCACTCGGTCCGACGCAACCGTCGGGTCCCTGAGCGTCCCCAAGGGTTGCTTCCCCGACTCAAACGACCGGCGTGGGCCTGTCAATCCCTACACGACCGGGGCGACTCCACCGCCGGCACCTTCGAGCAAGCCGCGATAATTTCGCATGACCAAGTGGCTGTCGATCTTTTGAACCAAATCGAACGCGACGCTGACGGCAATCAGCAAACCGGTGCCGCCGTAGAATCCCGCGATCGAATAGGGAACACCAAGCGAACCGTACACGATTGTCGGGACGATCGCCACGATCGACAGGAAGGCTGCACCCACGTAGGTGATCCGCACCATCACCTTTTCCAGGTAGTCGGTGGTTCGTTTGCCCGGACGGTACCCCGGAATGAACGTACCGCTATCGCGCAGGTTGTCGGACATTTCCTTCGGGTTAAATGTGATCGCCGTCCAGAAATAGCAGAAGAAGAAAATCAGCGTGACATACAACAGGTTGAAGATGTACGACGCTTGGTCATTCAGGGTCAACCCGATGTAATTAAGTGGCTTGAACAACATACTCTCACTGCCGACGTAACTGGCCAAGCCGCCCATCAGCATCCCCGGGATCATCAACAGGCTGCTGGCAAAAATAATCGGCATCACGCCGGCCTGGTTGATCCGCAGTGGCAAATACTGGCGGGTGCCGCCGTAGACGCGGCGACCCCGCGTGAACTTTGCCGATTGCGTCGGGATCTTGCGCTGTCCAAGGGTGATAAAGACGACGCCGAAGACAACGCCGACGAACAAAACAACCAGCAGGACCAGGGTCTCGATTCCGATTTGACCGCGGCTCAACCCGGTCAACTCAGTCTTCATGTTGCCTACCAATTCCAATAGCGCGATGGGCATCTGAGCGAGAATGCCCGCCATGATCAACAAACTGATCCCGTTGCCAATTCCATACTCGTCGATCTGCTCGCCGAGCCACATCAAGAACACCGTGCCACAGGTCATCACCAACACGGCGACGATCTGCCACCCAAAGTAGAGCCCCGTGGAATCCGCATTGAGGAAGTTTGGATTGATGTTGCCGTAACCGGCCTCGCCGCCCGACATCAACATGAACTTCAAGTACATGTAGCTCTGCACCAGACAGATCGCCACCGTCAGATAACGGGTGTACTCATTCAATTTCTTGCGGCCGGCTTCACCCTCCTTCTTCAGCTCTTCGAGTGGTTTGTAGACTGTCTCTTATACACATCTCCGAGCCCACGAGACCAACGACCT
>JARFQX010000605.1 GCA_029287555.1 Rubripirellula sp.
CCCAGATAGAGCGTGAGGCAGGTTGTTCCGCATTTCGTTCCGTGATTCGTTGAAACTGCGGTCTTCAAACCGCTCATAATCGCAACTTCAAAAGACACGCTTCACGGATTGACGCGGATGGGGATGTCGATGTCTTGGCGCCGGTAATGACACTGTCCCCCCTCTTCTTCGCAGAAGACATCGAATGTGTAGGCGTGGATCACGGTATTCTTGGCGGCCGGTTCTGCGGTACGCACCTCGAAGTCGACCACGCGCGGTTCGCTCGACTCCGGCTCCAACGGCTGAGGCAACTCCAACAACGGACTTTCCACCTGCCAGCCTTTTGGGGTTTCGATCCAGACTTTGGGTGGTTCGACTTCATTGTTCCAGTGGGCGCCGGTGGTTGGTTGAAAATGGAGATGAACCCGCACGGCGTCTCCCACGTCGACCTTTCCGGGAACGACGACAACATCGACCTGCACGAGCCCTTGCCGATCGCGCGAGATGCGTCCTTGTGGATCGGGCGGCGAAGGGTTGGAAACTGACGCTTGAACCGTTGGGGACGGTTCGGCGATTTCCGCACCGACCGGTTCTGTGCGTAAGGTGACCGGTTTGTCGCCGCGTGCCTCGATTTCGCGACGAGCTTGATCGATCCAGTCGTAGAACGGATAGGGCTTGCTCAGACGCGGACCGTACTGCTGGATACGCCGGCGATAGATGTAGTGATTCGGATCGATCTCCAACGCGCGTTCCCAAGCTGCAACCGCGTTGGCGAAGTCGTCTCGCCGCGATTGAGGCGAGTCGAAGCGGGCTCGGAACGCTGCTCCAAGCCGAAACCATCCGGGCGCCGAGTCCTGGTCAAGCTCCACTGCCTTCTGGTAACGATTGATCGCTTCGGATTCCTTGCCGGTTCGCCCCCAAAGCAATTGACGATCGCCCGCCAAGATCCAATCGATCGCTCGACCCGATGTCTTCGCCTGTTGGTCCACGATGCGACCTTCGGAGATTTCAGAGGGGATCGAAGCTGCGGCTTTGGCCGGCGCTCGCTGAAGAAAGCTCGCCAGTTCATCGGTGGACAGACTCGCATCGACGACATTCCCCGCCTCATCGACGGCAACAACGATCGGTACGGCTCGGGGGCCGAGTCGATTGATCGGGTCATGCAGGATCGGCCAGTCAAAGCCTTTCCACTGGGCAAACAACCGACAGCGATCCGCGTGTTGTTCCTGGATCAATCCGATCACGACGAGCTTACCGGCACGACGGGCCTGCCGTGTTTTTTCGTGCCACACGGGCACGTGACGGCGGCAGCCGGCTCACCACGAGGCGAAATGAATCAGCAATACCTTCTTGCCACGCAGCTGCGTGAGCGTGACCGCCTCGGCGTTATCGATCCGCGGCAGCGTGAAATTGCGGTGAGGCTTGCCCGCCGCCGGCTCGTAAGGCCTAACCGGCTCGTCAGGCCCGAACTGCGCCGCTGAGGGCAACGATGTCGCCAGCAAGCACAGATTCACAAACATGATCACACGTGCCCGCGGCATATCGCTTTCTCCCATCCGTCTGTATGCGGAAACGCTCGGCGCAAAGACCGAGCTAGCCCGGCGATGCACCATCTATCGTATCATAAGACTTCTCTTGCTCGTGCTCGTGCTCGTGCTCGTGCTCGTGCTCAGTCGCTTGCGACGGTGCTCGTGCTCGAATCAATTGATGCTCTTTCTTCTTTCATTTCGATTACGATCACCGCTTTGCTGAGCACGAGCACGAGATCGACTCGCAGTCGATCCTTGCGGAGCCTCATCAAATACTCAATTCTCTGCCGTCTTCCTTGTAGAGGACTCGATAGAGATCACCTCGACGATCGTACCAGTTTTGGACCGATCCGCCCTCGCGATGTCGTCGCAGCAGTTCGAGATCGACATCATGAATAATCATCGTCTCGATGTTGGCGTTACACTCGGCGGCGACCGCGTCGCGGGCAAACTCGGCGTCGGCGGGGGTGAAGATCGCCGACTGAGCGTAATGGATGTCGGAGTTTTCGACGAATGGCAGGTTGCCGGTGCAGCCGGCGACGGCGACGTACAAATGGTTCTCGACGCAGCGGGCCATGGCGCAGTTGCGCACGCGCAGGTAGCCATGGCGGGTGTCCGTGTTGAAGGGAACAAAGATCATCTGAGCCCCCTTGCTCGCCGCGATTCGGACCAGTTCGGGAAACTCAATGTCGTAGCAGATCAGGATGGAGACCACGCCGCAGTCGGTATCGAACACTTCGACTCGGTTCCCCGGTGCGACGCCCCACCACTTGCGCTCACTCGGCGTGATATGAATCTTGTACTGTTTGCCGAGTGTTCCGTCGCGCCGGAAGAGGTAGGCGATGTTGTGCAGTTCATCGCTTTCCAGGACAAAGTGGGATCCGCCAATGATATTCACGTTGTACTTCACCGCCATTTCGGTGAAGAGTTCCAGATATTGCGGCGTGAATTCATGCAGCTTGCGGGCCGCCTCGCCCGGGCGACTGATGTGGGTGCAGGAAAGCAGTTGAGTCGTAAACAATTCCGGGAAAAGGACAAAATCCGATTTGTATTCGGATGCCGTGTCGATGAAGAATTCGCATTGCTGCGCGAACTCGTCGAAGGCCCGAATCGTCCGCATCTGGTATTGAACAACCGCCAGACGGATGGGCTCGACCGGATGGTGGTATCGACGCTTGGCACCACGCCTGTGATCCAAGTTGACCCACTCCAGAAACGTCGCGTAGCCTCGCGACGCGGTGTCGGAAGGGAAGTAGTCGGGGATCAGCCCTCGCAAGGAAAAGCCATTGGCCAACTGAGCGGTCAGGACGGGATCGTAGAGCGTCTTGTCGACCACATTCTCGACGTACTCGCGGGCCGACATTTCATCGGCGTGGGCTCCGTAGCCGGGAATTCGGCCGCCGATGATCATGCGGGCGAGATTCCGCTCGCGACACAACTCTTTTCGAGCGTTGTAGAGTCTCCGGGACAGTTTCATGCCGCGGTATTTTGGATCGACCATGATCTCGATCCCGTACAACGTATCGCCCTTGTCGTTGTGGTTGCGGATGAAACCTCCGTCGGCAATCGCTTTCCAGTTATGCCAGGCGAGGTTGGGGTCGTACTCGAGAATCAGGCTGCTGGATGAAGCGGCCAGTTTTCCATCGACTTCGACGCACAGTTGCCCTTGCGGAAACCGCTCCAGTTGGCTTGAGATCTGCTCGCGCGACCATGTTTCCATCCCGGGAAAACAACACTGCTGCAGCGCGACCAGGTCGTCAAAGTCTTCGATGCGCAGTGGGCGGACTCTAATCTTCCATTCGTAATCGGCGAGATCAATCTTGGGCTCGTTGGGAACCTTGGACATCAACGGTCCTGTTCTAAATGGTGGTGGTTGAAAAAAAGTGTTGGCTGAAATTTTTCAATAGCTACGCCGGTTAACCATGATGTGATATTCCCGGAATAACACGAATCTTTGGTATTGAAGGCAAGATCGGAAACCGTTAGCGTCAATAATACTGTCAATAAGTTGCTGCTTTTAGTCGCTATAATAGTTTAAAGTGGCAATTAA
>JARFQX010000621.1 GCA_029287555.1 Rubripirellula sp.
CTCAACCGGAGTGCCCTGCGAATGCCGGCGGTGTCCAAGACCGACGGCAGTTCGCTGCTAACGCAACTCCATTAGGATGGTCCAACCTCGCGGAGCTACAAATCCCAACACTCCTCTAGCTTATGGCCGAGTCTTCGCCCGTAGAAGCGTTGGGAATGCGGCGCCGGGAATTGCATCGAGTATCGGCTATCTGTATCAGTTGGCTACGGGGCAGGCTCGGCGAGCTCGTTGAGGGACTGAAGCGATTTCTCCAGTTCTGACCGGTATTCGTTGTATCTGTTTTGCTTGTCAGCAACGAATTGGGGCCAAGCAACTTTGCGGTCGTAGTCCTCTGATGCGATACGAATGAGATCGAGGACCACACCCACGGCCCTGTCCAATTCAACAACGACTCTCTGATCGCGTATGCACTTTTCCCCTTCGCGCAAGCTCTTCGTAACGCTCGCGCCCAACTGTGCGGATAATGGTGTTCGCCCTGCAGATGACCCAACGAAGCCACCACGCTTGATTGCGGTGTCAAGAATCGTGACAACACGATATACCTGCGCGAGCACGCGCCGTTCTCTGCCAGACGATACTCCCTCGCCGTCAAGAAACTCATAGATCTCCTTTTCGGTCACCGTATTCATGAATCCACCAAGGTAGGAAACAAATACGTGGTATTCGCCATACTTGAGCTTCGAATCATCCTTGAAGAATATCTGGATTTCAAAATTACCAGCTTCGTCTACAGTTCCCTCGCCGGATTTCGTGACGTGGGAAGGAGTCACATAGTTACCCTTCTTCAACAGATTGGGTCTGTGTAGTGGCAGACATTGTTCGTCAATTGGCCATTTGGGCGTCATACTGGCTTGCAGCTTAGTTTCTGGAGGCAAATTCGTGCGACCGTTAATCGTCACATATCTTCCCCCTTCACCGGCTTTTGCATCAAAATCGATTCGTCGTCCCCAAACACCTTTGGCAAGCCGGGCTTCGTTGTCTCCCGCCGCTTCTTTTTCGATTAGCTTCCGTATCTGATTCAAAAGCTCCTGATCCTGTGGAGATAGGATCTCGATCTTCACATCCGCTGGCTTGTCCTCATTTTTGCGAATCAACCGTACGTGATCCGCCGGTAGGAACCGATCAAACTTCGCAATGACCGCAAAGTTTCCGCTGGCGTCACGCCATTCACGGTACTCGGTGCTGTACTTATGGCGACCGCCGTCGGCGAACAATAACTTCCCATCATCCTGGGCAATGATGTTGGCCGAGGTCTCGAGCGCAAGGATCAAGATGAGTAGTGAACGCATACCGTGAGTAGTGACCGCATACCGCACTGGGAGGAGTTGCTCCGACACCGCAGAAATCCCTTCGCTCCATTTCCGGGAGCACTCGAATGAATTCTGACACAAACAACAGTTTACCGCGCAAGGACCAGCGGTCTATTGAGCGCCCTTAGCACCGCCGCTGAAGGTTCGGCTATGTGACCGAGGCTGCATCGCCCTCGCGTAGTTCCCCCGATCGCTTCGCCGCAAAAATCGCGAAATTCGGGGCCTGAACCCAGAAAGGCTGGGCCGAAACTGAGTATTTGCTCGGCGTGCCGGACAGAGGATAAATTACGGCACTCGGGAACACGTGAGGTAACACCTGTTAACCACTTCCCGCCGACCAAAACGGCAATAATCAAAATCGCTGGACTAGATAATGACTTTGGAACTCGCACGCGAAATCTGGGTCCAGTGCAATCGCAAGCGGTTTCCGGTTGCGCAGCCGCGTAACGGGTAACGTTATGCCACTCGCCTGATTTGAAATGACGAACTCATCGGTAAAAGAATGGTTTCGATTCTCCGTTCGCAAGCTTCTTATCCTCGTATCGGTTTCAGCGGTGATTCTTGCATGTTACTCCCATCTGTTGTCAGGGTACCTACGGACACGAATGTCGGCAAATACCGTTAGAGCCGCAGGCGGATCCGTTTTGTGGAGTACAGGCTCTACTGTTGATGAGATCTACCCGTCTATCGTTCAAGTCGATCTACGGAATTGCAAATTGACTGACGACGAGTATGCCGCACTCGCAAAGATACCTGATCATTTCTTGTTGATCATCGACAGCAACATCTTTGATCAGGACACTAGGCGAAAACTCGCGGAAATTGAGTGTTTGTCTGGCTTGTCATTAGAACCAGATCCTGTCGCTGAAGCCGCGGTTAAAGATCTTCAAAAACAACGTCCCGACATTATCGTGATGGTGGGTCTTAATGGCGCATCATCGTATCGTATATACCCACGCCCCAACGAGTAGCGCGGGATAACGAAGCGGTCAACCGAAGCCGCCCTCAGCGCGTTTTAGAATTAGACCTTTTTTGGCGGCGTCTCGGTTACCGCCAACGTTCCGGGGAAAGTGACTCAGCAACCGGGCAAATCATTGGCAGGGCTATGGCGTGACGCCGGCCCTTGATGCTCTGGAGCAATGCCGGATTTCGACGCGGCGGCTGCATCGGCCGCGGGGAGTTAGCCCAATTTCTTCGACGCACACTTCGCAACGAACCAGACTCGAATCCTGGGAAGTATGCGCATGCCGACAGTCGTAGCGTTAGGGGAAAGAATTCCCTCAGTTCGTTCACATGTGCGAGAATTTCACGGACCGGAGACAATTCAGAAAATAGATCGGGGGCAGCCAGGGATAATACTGGCGATACGGTCTTATCTCCGGTGCGGACCGGTGATACTCAAGTCTGCCAATCGAAAAGTGATGCCAATGTTTCGCCACATACTTTTATGGCTATTGAGCATAGGTTGGTTCTTTGGATCGCCAGCAGCCGGCCAAGAGCCTCGGACGATTCAGGTTGATCGTGATGAAGTGACCCTCTTGCTTGTCGTAGACGATTGGGCGTTTTGGCGAACGTCAAAATTGATCGAAAGCACTCGCTATAACCGTGGGCAGTTTTTTGAGCACCGGATTTTTCGACAGCGCATTTCGGAACCTACTGCCACGCTGGTTCTGGAAACCACCTCCGGGCCAGGTTTTAATCCTTGCCAGACTGCGACTGCCGACGGAACGCTGATTTGTCTATCGCTCGCTCAGGATCGGGTGCAATGGATTCACCCTGATGGAACGGTGAAGGAAAGTCAGGAAATCGACACCAGTGAGCGATTCGTCAACAGTCAGCGAGTCGAGCGTAACTTCGCGATTGAAAAGGCTTTTCAAGATGGTTCACTCATCCGATGGACTCGCATAACTTATATCCCGAAAAAGTTTAAGCCGAAGTTGGAGATGTGGCACACGTTTGCTCCCTTCAAAGCCAACCGCATTGACCTGACCAGACAAGTGACGATTCGACCTGAAACTGAAACCCTGTACCAGTTTCGAGGTTCAGAACCTTTTCGAGCCGGCGAAAAGCTCGTCTGGTGCACCAATGGAGAGCTTCACATCGTCGATTTGAAGACCGGTATTCGGTCACAAATCCCCCTGGATCGCCGTGAGGGGACCGAATTCAATCTTCAAAACACTTACGCCTCCGGGTTCGACGGCGATCTCGTGATGCTCGGTGGTAATGTCGTGGTCGACGTTGCCAATGGAAAACGGATCGCCACGAATTGGGTTGACGAACGTATCAACTACATGGTGATGACGCATGCCCGGATCGGCTATCGAATTCTTGATGGCAATTTGGAGGCAGTCGAGCTTGAGAATCCTGATCGGAAACCAGTGTTCTTATCCAAATGCCCGCAGCTACCAGTCGCAAGAACGAAGCCGGGTATTCTAGTATGGCTTGATGGAGCGTGGAGAACTGTTCCGTGGTATGTACCCGAAGTGGACACATCTGGCAGGACAAAGTGATCAACCGAACTCGCGGTAGCGGGGCGACGTCTCACCTCGGAGGCGGCGAGCGAAAGTGTGGGTAACCATCGGAATCGGGCCGGGTTGTTATGCTTGCTAACCGCGTGGATCTCTGCGTGATAGAAGGTCGGCACGCGGTAGGGCTGAACGGCGATGAACACGCCTTTAGCGGCCAGCCAAGCCATTGACGCTGCGCGCGGAAGTTGCATCGACCTCGCATAGTTCGCTCGGATGCTCCGCCGCACTAGACGTAGAGTTTCTGCCCAGATTAGCGGAAATCTGCAGCGAAAAGGAACAATCTCGCGATCCACGGCCGCGCCTGTTATAGTGAATTTGTGCGGCGAGTTTTTTCGCCCGCGGTCAAATTACTACGGTTGAGGGTACGGGCATGCACCCTGCGATGGAGCAGCTTTCACAACTTCCCCTTGCTGAGCGGCTTGAACTTGTTCAAGACCTTTGGGATAGCATTGGCCAGTCGAAGCAGGAACTTCCCGTGCAGGATTGGCACCGTGAGCTCGCGCAAGCCAGGCTTGCAGAGATTGAAGGCCGCGAGAAAGAGATTGGACTTAGCGAAGACGAAGTATGGAAGCGTGTCGAGCAGAGTCGTGGCGATTGAACTCGTTTTTCATCCAGCGATTCCGGACGATCTCGCAACCGCGTTCGCTTACTATGACGGGATTTCAAAGACGCTCGGGAACCGATTCCGCGATAATGTGAAGGAACTGCTGTCCAACATCTCGGAGAGGCCGGAGTCGTTCCCGATGGACGTTGAGCCAATTCGATTCGGTCGGGTTGAGCGATTCCCATACTTGGTTTTGTTTGTTCTCCGAGCATCGCACGTCTCCGTAATCGCAGTCCTCCACGGAGCATCTGATCCAAGGAAATGGAGAGAACGCTCCAACTGGTGACGCAATCACTCAGGCGAATTCCTGGAGACCCAAGGGAATCCAATCGCCCCTTCGCTGGGCCGACTTCCCGCCACTTAACTCGCCGAAGTTGCATCGCCCGCGCGGAGTTCGGCCGATGGCTTCGGCGCAATTTGCATTGATTCTCGGTC
This sequence comes from Rubripirellula sp., assembly GCA_029287555.1. Taxonomy (GTDB): domain Bacteria; phylum Planctomycetota; class Planctomycetia; order Pirellulales; family Pirellulaceae; genus Rubripirellula. The sequence continues at coordinate 4,878 of JARFQX010000621.1, forward strand.
TACTCTCGGGAGATGTTTGCGCCGAAGCCGAGAGTGATCCTGCCTCAAGCACGTCCACCGATCAAGCAATGCACCCCAGCCGGGCGGTGGCTGAGAAGTGATTGAGACCGAGCCAGCTGAGCGAAGACTACAACGATCGCGCTCTCAGCAAAAGCACTGCGATCGTTAGAGCGCGCGGATCACCGAAGCAAGGGGCCCACTAACCGCCAAGTTCAACGAGAAGGAAGAGGTCGCGGGCTAGGACCTTGGTCAGTTCAGCGAGTTCGGGGACTGCCGGCGTCTCCTCGATCGCCTCCAGCAGCTCGTCGACTACCTCCGGGGGGAAACGTGTTCCGCTCGTCGGTTCAAGCCAGACCAGCGATTCCTCGTTCGAGAGCACCGAGGAATCGCGTTTTAATTGCTCAATCGTCGGCGACCACGGCTCCACTGGCTCGATAAACTTGGGGGCAATGAGGTTGCTCGCTGACAAAAGGCTGTCGCTATAGTTGATGGTGATTGTCGTCTCGGCATTAGCTGATGCGTCGTACGTAAAGCCACTGGCCGTAATCATTGATACCGTGAAGGTAGCGGCGCTGGCTGTGATATTCCCAGTGCCGACAGTCACGGAACCGCCAATGCCAGTTGATCCGGAGACAGTGTTCCCGGCGTCGCCACTAGTCCACGTTCCCTCCACAAGGGCATCGGATACGGGATTTCCAACGGCATCGAGCACCAGGACGGTGAAGAAGGCTTCCCATTTGCCGCTCCTGCCCTTGATGTTCTTCTCAGCCTCCAGGTCGCCGACGTGGATCGTTTGGGTGGGCGCGGGATTGTCCACCGTCACGTCGACCGTGTGGCTGTCGGTCTGGCCCGCGGTGTCGGTGGCGGTCGCCATGATGATGACGTGGCTGCCCTCGCTGTAAGCACTGGTATCCCATTCCCAACTCCAACCGTCCGTGCCGTCCTCGTCCACGCCAATCGACTCGCCATCAACAAAGAATTCCACTTGATTCACGCCGTTGTCATCCGTGGCCTCCGCCGTGACCATTACGCTGCCGGAAACCGTAGTGCCGTCGCCGGGATTAGTAATCGAGACGATTGGGCTGGCATCGTTGTCGACGAAGACTGAAACCTGGTCGTTGGCGATCTGACCCGCGGTGTCGGTGGCGGTGGAGGTGATGACGTGGCTGCCCTCGCTGTCAGCACTGGTATCCCATTCCCAACTCCAACCGTCCGTGCCGTCCTCGTCCATGCCGATCGACTCGCCATCAACGAAGAATTCCACTTGATTCACGCCAATGTCGTCCGTGGCCACCGCCGAGACCATCACGTTGCCAGAAACCGTAGAGCCATCTTCGGGATTGATAATCGAGACACTCGGCGCTGCGTCCACTGGGCCGACTACAGGCCAGCCGACCGGTTCGGGATTGCTGTCCGGATCACCGCCGTTGGCCAATCCATCAGCCGAGTCTTGCGCTTTCGCACCGTCGATCAACGCTTGTCGCAAGGCATAAACTTCAGTCGCCGTTGTTGCTGGACCATTCTGAGCCACATACAACGCGGCCAACCCGGCGCCGTGGGGCGACGCCATGCTGGTGCCTGTCTTGGTACTATATCCGTCGATATCGGTCGAGTAGATGTTCGTGCCGGGCAGAATCAGGTCAATTGCGGCTCCTGGCGACGCCACTGGGTTTTCGGCGACGACGGTGGTGCTGTAGTTGCTGTATGATGCGAAGCGATCATCGGCACCGTAAAGAATGCGATCCCAGAACGTTCCGCCCGTGCCACCAGGTATCCCATCGTGATCGGTCAACCCCGAGACGGTCATCACTTCCGGATAGGCGGCAGGAATGACGTCATCGGAAGTCTCAAAGGTCCCGTCCGGTCCGTAAATGTCTTGGCTGTCGTTGCCCGCGGCGGCAACGAACACGACTCCGGCGGCAACGCTGTTTTGAATCGCGGTGCGCAGTGCCATGTCCTGGCCCGTGTCCGTCAAACTCATGTTTGCCACGTGGATATCATTGGCCGGCTGATCGTCGTTCCGCGTGGCTGTTATCCAGTCGATTGCCGCGATGACGTCGTCGGTCGTGCCGTAGCCAGTGTCATCGAGCACTTTTAAACCGTACAGATTGGCCCCTGGCGCCACACCAACTACTCCTTGGTTATTGTCCAACGCTCCAATGGTTCCGGAGACGTGGGTGCCGTGGCCGTGGTCGTCATAGAAACTGGTCGCGGTCGCGACAAAATTTTCTCCGCCGACAACGTTCAAATCGGGGTGATCAAAGTCAATTCCCGTATCGATAACTGCCACGTTGACTTGATTCGCGAAACTCAAATCCTCTGGGCCGGTGACTTCCGGGAATTGTTCGTCGATTCCGATTCGGTCTACACCCGTGGGCAGAGTTTGGGCACTTGCGCGAAACACGTTGACCGGCTGGACATAGTCAACCCAAGGATGCTTGGCGAGGCTCTCGGCCGCTTGCGCCGGAAACTTGCCGGAAAAACCGCGCAGTGCCTGCTGGTAAACGTGCCGCAATTGCCCACCGTGCCGATCGGACACACTTTCGGCCGCAACTCGGGAATCGGACACTTCGTCGTTTAGAACAACGATCAAGTGTTCCGTCGACGGCAGTCCCAACGCTGCACTGAGCACCATACGTGGTTCAAGATGCTCGGGCCGCAAACCGCCCACGTGGGTGTGTCGATGAGAATTCATGGCATGCTCCCTTGGAAAACAACAAAGTGCAAGAACACCACCTGAAGGAGGTAACGGGTGAAAGCGGAAGAGTGGCCCCACCCGGTCGTAGCGTGTCTGTTATAGAAAAGATGACCATTGAAGCAGGAAACTTGATAAGTCGTGCCAGCCCCCGATCAGGGCAGTTCATGCGCGCGAAGCCGCACAAACAAACTCCCAAATTCGCCTTCTACCCGGCTCATACAACGCGGTGGGCCGAAGCAAAAGAAGTCTCAGCTATCCGGTGCCGAAAAGGGCAGGAGGAGCTCAGATCTCTCGCGCGGCTCGTCTGTCGCATGTGCCTCTAACCGTCGATTAAGCAACGCATGTGCCCAAAAATGCAAAAAGATGCTTGTTCAACCGCTCGACTATTGTTAGCAGCTATTGACACCATCGGTGACAATCTGACTCGCGACGATCGGACACATTGCATCGCCCGACGCGAGCCAGTCTGGATGCGTCGCTCTGTTTTTGGGAGCAGACCTCACTTCTCACAATGTTGATCATCGTCGCCCCCGGACTTGCAACGTCGTATCGAGGCCGGGCGAACTCGGGAGAGCAGTGATTGTTCCTGCTACTTCGTTTCGCACGCGACGTGCTGATGAGCATTTGGACTGCTGGCGGTCGCTCAAGCAAGTGCACGAAAATCCTCTTTAAGGCCCGATGCACTTCGCATCCCATAGCGCGTCGGTTGCATCGGCCGAGGCGAGTTTCGAAGAGCCCAAACTCGCCGAGGTTCTTTCGACCGAAGCGACGAAGCAGGGTGGTGTCCATGCGTTCGTTTGGTCCAGCTTCTGCGCCGAATAGGAACTTGAAACTGAACGAGGTCGATCTCACCTACGCGGGCAAAGTCGGTCCGTGAAGCTGCCGGGATCGGCACGTGCTACAGCGCTGGTTCCACAACCACTTGGTGGTTTTGGAGGGAGAAACGCAGTAGGTCTCCTTCGAAGAAAGAAGATGAAATCCGAGCCAGCATCATGGCGAGTCGGCTCGGGCTAACATCGCAAGCGACGACTTGTCAGCGCGCCTCAAGCGGCTGCGACATTGGGAATTCGCGACCTGGGACCGCGATCTCTTGAAACACAGACCGTGCTCCGCGCGTGACATTCGGAACATTCTGCCGTTGCCGGTGTTGCAGTACGAGCGTGGCCGATCTCAGCAAGTTACTCCGAGTGATGAGGTGACCGTGATGCTGCCAAAGGGAACAGGACAAACGCATGTCGGGCTCATGGCCATCCAACCGTATACTTGGAAACCATGGAACACGAGACGTTCCGGAAAGGTAATCGCAAGTCCGAGTTTGAGTTCGTCAACGACCTAAACGTTCGCTTCGCCGCCTGGACTGACAAGATGAGCGAGCCGCTTTGGTCGTTCCCTGCCGCTGAGCGAACAGAAAGACGGGCAAAGCGCCGAAACAGAAATGCCACCGATCGTGAGTACCGATAGTTATGAGACTTGTCACAATCACCGCTCTCTGCTGCCTGCTGGCGATCCCCAGTACCAACACATTTGCGCAACGGCCAGCCGCTGACGGAGAACGATTCCAGCGGTTCGACAGAAACGGCGACGGGAAGATCACCGCGGACGAACTCGACATGCCTGTCTTGTTCAAGGCCGCGGACAAGAACCGCGACGGTTTTGTGACTCCGGATGAATTCGTCGGCTACCTGCAGCAACGCCAGGGCGACCGTCGAGGCAAGATGTCCCGCCAACGAGCACCCGTATCAGCCGCGGCTGCGGAGGGTCTTCGCATAAAACGCAACATCCGCTACCGGGAAACTTCGGGCGTGGAGCCCAATCTTCGCTCGCTGGACGTCTACGCGCCCAAGAACGCCAAGAACCTGCCGGTGAT
>JARFQX010000482.1 GCA_029287555.1 Rubripirellula sp.
CGCGCCAGCCTTACCGAGATCGCCGATGCGGCGCTCACATTCTGGGACGAAGTCAAGCGGCGCAGTGGTCGAAACGAGATGACAACCTGGCTTTGCGGGAACAGCCTCGGTTGCGCGACGGCTCTTCACGTGGCGTCCGAGATTGGACCGAGTGCCTCGGTGACCGGTTTGGTGCTTCGCAATCCGCCCCCCTTAATTCCGGTGGTGAAACGAGTTGCCAGGTCGTATCCCCTTGGCGGTTTGATGGAACCGGTCATCGACACACTTTGCGACTCGATGAATGCGATGCTCACCGCACCTCGCGTGAAGCTACCGGCTGTGTTCCTGCAGTCGGGTCTCGATTCTCTGGTAACTCCGGAAGACCAAAATCGGCTGATCGCGTCCTACGGCGGTCCTTCACGCGTGGTCGTGATGGAAGGCCTGGAACACGCTTGCCCTCCCAATGACGATCATTTTCCCCGAATCGCCGAGTCCATTGATTGGCTTTGGAATCAAACGGGATGCGAAAGCCGTGTCTGCAACAGATAATCGCAGCGAATCTCCTGAGGAGGCAGGTTTCACGGTCCGCCCTGCGTCGCAGCCGGATGCCCGCACGATCGCTCGCATCTACAACCATCACGTTGATATCGGCGGCGCGACGTTTGACAACGTCCACTGGAGCGAAGCCCACGTGCGGACATTCGTCTCGGCAGCCGCTCCCGAATTCTGGTTGGTGGCAGACGCCGGCGCAGGCGGGATCATCGGCTGGGCGTCGGCACGTTGGTACAGCTTGCGACACGGCTACCGTTTTACGCTGGAAACGGCCATTTATTTGGATCCCACTTCGATGGGCCGCGGAGTCGCTGATTCCCTGCAGCGTCAACTCGAACAACAGTGTCGGGAGCACGGGATCCACCATTTGGTCGCGAAAATCACCGCCGATAATCGACGGAGCTTGGCCTTTCACGACCGACATGGCTACGAATTGGTCGGCATTCAAAAGGAAGTGGGGCAGATGGAAGGCGAATGGAAAGATGTCGCGATCCTTCAGAAGCTGCTGCAAAGACGTTGCTCAACATCCGCACTATCGAGCTGAACTTCCGCGAGTCCCGAGTGCTTCCTGCAGCATGCTTGTCATCTCTGGGACGACGAGTGACGAAGGCAACGCGTAGCTGACGACGCGACCAGCCCGTGCGATGTTGATTCCGATCACTTGCCCGGACGTATCGAGCACCGGACCACCGCACTCGTCGGGATCGAGCACCGTGTCATGCTGCACGACGCGATCGAAACCGCTCAGCCGCGCATTGCGAGGTCCATTCACCTTGGAATCACTCGGCGTTTCCTGAAGAACGCCCATGTCCCGAATCCGCGCATCCATTTCGATCGACTCCAACTCCTCACGCACTTCGTTCGGTCGCAAGATCGTCAAACGCACGCTCTCTCCGGGAAACATTCCGCGAAGCGTCTCGATCACGCCGACCCGACTCTTCTTTTCGAGCCCGTTAATGGCGACGATCCGATCTCCCGGTTCGACCCCAGCGATCGCCGCGCCACTCTGGGGCACGACTAATTGAACCAGCGCCCGACCACTGGAATCATCCTCAAGCAAAACGCCGAGCCGGCCGTTATGACCAACAGCTCGCTCTTTCACTCCAACCACGCCAATTCCGATCGGACGTCCCGTTCGACCGGCACTAACGACGAAGCTCGCAATAGCCGGAACCTGACTCGAAAACTCCGCCGGAACCATGGTCGCGTCGGTATCAACGCGAAGCAGCGCCAAGTCGTTGCGCCGTCGAACCGATGCGACTCGAGCCGGGTACATCCGGCCATCGGCAAGCCGAACCCGAATCGGATCACTGGTTAACTCACTCCGCTTGGTCAGAACGTAGCCGTCGGCCGCAACGACGGTTCCCAGCGAGACAGGACGGCCGCCACAGAGAACTTGCACAACGGACTGGCGAACCGAGCTGGCAATCGGCCGAACCAGGCCCACCATCGCCGGGTTGTCGCGGTGTTCGTTCGCCAGCGCGGACCAACCGCCCGCAACGAATGTCACGGGAGCGACCAGTGTCAGATGAAAAAGGAATCGATTCATGATTGCGGTTCTTGATGTGGAATCATCAGTCAACGATCAGCTCGACGAACTCAGTCGGCGCGTCCGATCTCAAGAATTTTGAACAATCGGTCGCCATCTCGATTGACCAGTAAACGAACTCGTTCGCCCGGCATCGTGTCGGCCACAGCTTCCTTGAGGGATTCGAAGTCAGTGATGGGCTTGCCCCCAAATTCTTCGATCACATCGCCAGGTCTCAGGCCGGCCTGATGCGCCGGCGATCCATCGGTCACTTCGTCAATCTCTGCCGTGGGAGCCGACTTGCTGCCCCGGACACCAATGACCGGGCGGAACCCGGGCAGAAAACCCCAGGACTCACTTTGCTGCATGCGCACCCATGAATTGGCGTAATGGTCGATCGGCACGTGAAGGTTATCCGCCACGTCATTACCAATTCGACTATGGATGGCAATTAAGCGCCCGGCGATGTCGAACAGGGGTCCACCACTATCGCCGCCAATCAGTGCGCAGTCGGTCACGATTGACGAAGCGCGAACGGCCAAGATGCGCCCCACTCGCGTCACCGGCCCCCGCCGCTGATCGTATCCGCCGGGGTGTCCGGTGGCGATGCACCACATTCCAGGTACAAGATGTTCACTCGAGCCAAGGGTCGCGTGGGGCCACGGCTGAACCCCGTTCTGGTTCGGATTGATCTTGATCAGACCCGCGTCGACGTTGCGGTTCATTCCCAAAGTGGTTGCCAGCACGACACGACCATTGGAAAGCGTGATCTCGGCGGTTTTCCCGGGACGCATGGCCACGTGGGCCGCCGTTAAGATGTAGCCGCTCTCGGTAATGATGACACCGCAACCTTGAGCGGGACCAATCTTCACGCTGACGGTACAATCCACGACCGCCGCAGCGACTTTCCTCTGCTGCGTTTCCAGATCCCGAAGTTGCTCAATCGTCGCCGGAACACCACCCTTTTCCAAAAGACTGACCAGACTTGTTGTTAACCCGACATCCGTTCCAGCTCCCCCTGTTCGAGATTCGATCGGGTTGGGATCGACGGCGACCGCGTTTGGTGCGACCACCTTCCGTCTCACCTGGGGCTGCACGACCCGACCCTGTGTTACCTGCGGCTGCGTTACCTGCGGCTGTGTTACTTGAGACTGCGTTACCTGAGACTGGGCCCTGGTATCACACGACAAGATCATCAGAATCAATCCGAGTCCCAATCTTGGTGTTGACCTCACAAGGGCTCGCGGATCGATCCGCCAAGCATCGCGAAGGTGGGTTGCACGGGGCGCTTGCGGTCGGTGTCGACGGTGGTGGAGCAAGGATCTACCTCATGGCGATGGATGGATCGCGTCAAGATTTCCGGCGTCTTGGTTACCCGGCGTTTTGGTTACCCGGCGGCCTCCCGGCCGGACGACCTTCTATTGTACCCTCGAATCAATGAACAGGAAAAATGCCTTCGCCGGTCGCAAAACCACTCCCAGATAGCTCTCTTTCCCGCCGAATCCTCGTCTTTGGGTGCGGATATCTCGGTTCCCGCGTGGCCGCCGGTGCGGTCAATTCCGGCCATCAAGTTTGGGCCTCGACGCGGGATGTCGCAAAAGGGGCGTCTCTGCGGAAACTGGGGGTCGAACCGATCTTCGCCGACTGGACCGATCAACGCACGCTTACCGATTTGCCGGAGGTCGATTGGGTCCTGATTTCGGTCAGTCACGATCCCCGCTCCAAAGTCGATCGTTTTGCTGGACAGGTCTGCGGTCTGGCGAATCTCCTCCGCGTACTCTCACCCGAATGCTCGATTTGCTACATCAGTACGACTGGCGTTTATCATCAAGCGAATGGGCGGTGGGTCGATGAACGTTCCCCCACCCACCCCACTCGTGCCGGCGCTCGAATGCATCTGATGGGCGAGAACCTGCTTCACCGGCTGCGTCCGCGGTCTCGATGGTCCATCCTGCGACTGGCCGGCATCTATGGCCCCGGTCGGATCCCGCGCATTGCCGACGTCCGGGCCGGGCGGCCGATTCCCGCTTCGCCCGACAGCTACCTGAATCTGATTCGCGTTGAAGACGCCGCCGACGCCGTCCTCGCATCTTGGTCGAGGTCGACCGAAAGACTCTACGTTGTGTCAGACGATTGTCCCGTCCTGCGGCGTGACTACTACCGCTTCATCGCGGATGCCTGCG
>JARFQX010000483.1 GCA_029287555.1 Rubripirellula sp.
CCAGGATGCTGACCTGGTGATTCACACCGGTGAGCATGAACCGCAGGCGTGCCTGGAGCAGTTGCTCCGTTTCTTGAAGACGCTCGAAGGTTGAGCACAGGTCGGACAGGCTGGCAGATGAATTGCCCGGTTTCGTCACGGCTTGTTGATTTAAGTGAGCCGCGACGCGTGACGGCTTGTTGATCTAATACCGATCGTAACCCGACGCGTCAGCGAGGAAGCCCTTACTGGCGATTAACGGCGGTCCGTTCCTCGCTGACGCGTCGGGTTTCGATTAGATCAACAAGCCGGTCAGACCCCGGACTTGTTTTCAAACCGCGACTAAAGCATTTTCAAGAATCACTCAGTCGCCGATCGCTGATCGTAGCTTAACAGCCCAGTACGAGCAGCGATCGGCGACTATCGTTTGCCGCCTACGAGAAACTTGAAAATGCTCTTCTAAGGAGACGTGCGCAAGGATGATCTGACCTTCCTACTCGCGCTCGTGCTCAGTCGCTTGCGACGGTGCTCGTGCTCGGTCATCGAATCGATTGACGTGGTTCTTGGCGATCCCTTCGATGACGAGCACCGCTTCGCTGAGTCGAGCACGAGGATTCAAAACCGTGGGGGCTACTTTCGATCGCGGGATTGCATCCAGAGTGCGTACTCTTCAACGGTAACTCGTCCATCGCGGTTGTCGTCGGCATCGGCGGGACTCATCAGCATCTTTTCCCACTCCGAAGCGTCGAGCGCATTGTCGTTGTCTTGGTCATACTTTCCGATGATTCGCTGGCCGAGCTTCGCGTACTTCTCTTCGATCGGTCCCGAGGGCGCCGCTGCTGCGCCGTCGCTCCCCTCCGACTGGGCTTGTGGCTGGTCGTCTACTTTCCCTTCACTCGCAGCTTCCTGCTTTTCCGACTCTTTTGCCGCTCCCTGCTCGTCTTTTGTCGGTTCCTGCTCGCCTCTGTCGGTTTCCTGCTCGGCTTTTTTCGTTTCCTGCTCGGGTCTCTTGCTTTCCTGCTCGGCGGCTTTCTCTTTTGCCTCGTTGGCTTGGGCTTCGGCTTTCGCCTTCTCCTTGGCCTTCTCGGCCTTCGCTTTGGCTCTTGCCTCCGCTTTCGCTTTTTCCGCTTTCTTCTTTTCTTCAGCCTTGGCTGCAGCCGCGAGTTGTTCCTGGGTCGGATAGACGGGGAACTCGCCAAGCGCCAAGCCGCGATCGACTAGCCAGATGTTTCGGAAGCGAACGGGGTCGCCGTGGTCTTGGATCCGAATCGGCAGCAGCAGTGGCTCCTCCTGTTTCCCGGCGCCCGTCTTATTGGGCAAGGCCACGTTGTCTTGAACCTTGACACCATTGACCCAAGCGGTGATGTGCGCATCGCGAATCTTGCTGCCGTCGGCGGCCCAGCGTGGCGCCGTGAATTGAACGTCATAGGTTTGCCAGACCAGCGGGGGAAAACTCATGTTCAAGTCGGGCTTCTTGAAGCGGTACAGCGCGCCCAGTCCGTTGTAGAGCGACTCGAGTGCAAACGAATCGAGAATTTGGCATTCGTAGCGGCTCTGCAGATAGAGTCCGCTATTACCCCTCGACTGCCCGCCCGCTTGCGGCATGTAGGGGACGCGAAACTCGACATGCAGGTTGAAGTCCTGGAACATCGGTTTGATATCCGCGCCCTGCATCAGCAGCCCCTCTTTGGTCATCTGGGCATTGATAAAGTGATCAACATTGGTGCCATCGAACAAAACCAGTGCCTCCTTCGGAGGCGGTGCACCGAGCGTTGGGCTGGTCCGCTGAATCCGTTCCAGCTTTCCGGCTTTGTTGCCTTTGCGGTCAATCAGTAGACAGTGATCGGGTTCGACGATGATCGCGAAGGGGCCGCCCGAGAGGATTAGAAAATCGTCGGAGCGACGGCCGATCATCCGTACCGGCTCTCCTTGGTGTCCTTCTTGGCCCGGCAATCCGCCGAGAAACGAAACGGCGTCGAACTCATCGTTGCCAACCGGTCGAATTTGCAGGCCGACCAACGCTTTATCCTTGCTCTCACCGTCCCCCGCAGCGACCTCACCGACGAACTCGCCCATCAGGGGAAAATTGGGATCATCGTTGGGTGGTTCGGTGAAGGCGGGGCCTTTGCCATCAGCAGCCGACGCGACAAACCCGTGACTCGTCAGCGCGATCCAGAGTGGGATCAGAAGTCGAAGTGAGCGAACCATTGATGGAACCTGAAACGGGGGCAAGGAGAGCCGAAACTGAGGCGAGGGGGGCCAACGCCCGGGACTACTTTAATCCATAGGGTGCCAAATGCCACCGCTGCGACCTCCGCTGGATTTCCCGTTATCATGGCGATTCCTCCTGGAGCGAATTCTCTGGGTTTACCGACCCTCCAACCGTCCTTTTGAGTTGCCATGACAAAGTTCTTTTCGATGCTGTTCGTGTTCTTTCTGGGATGTTCGGGACTCGCCGCCGCGGCGGATCGACCCAACATTGTCTTCATCTTTACGGACGATCACTGTGAACAAGCCCTCAGCGCATACGACCCGTCTCGGATCACGACGCCCAACTTGGACCGAATCGCCAAGGATGGGATGCGTTTCGACCGCTGCTACGTGACCAATTCAATTTGCGGCCCAAGTCGCGCGGTGATCCAGACCGGCAAGTACAGCCACTTGAACGGATTCAAGACCAATGGCGATCGTTTCAATGGTGACCAGCAGACGTTTCCGAAACTGCTGCAGGCAGCGGGCTATCAGACGGCCGTGGTGGGGAAATGGCATCTCCTTTCGACGCCGCAAGGTTACGATTACTACGACGTGCTCAAGGGTCAGGGCCCCTACTACAACCCGCCGATGATCACGGCCGGAGAAGACGATCAACCGGTCACGCGGAAACATACGGGCTACACCACCGATATCATCACCGACAAGATGCTCGATTGGCTCAAGAATCGTCGTGATGCCGACAAACCGTTCATGGTGATGTTTCAGCACAAGGCACCGCACCGTAACTGGATGCCAGGACCGAAGTACTTGAATTGGCTTGACGACGTGACGATCCCCGAGCCCGATACCTTGTGGGACGATTACTCGGGACGTACGCAGTCCGCGTCGCGGCAAACGATGACGATCCGCACGCACCTCAACAACAACGACTTGAAGCTCACGGGACATGGCACCATGAACCCCGAACAGATCAAGGTCTGGGATGCCGCCTACGGCCCCAAGAATGAAGCCTTCTTGGCGGCACGCGACTCAATGACTGAGGAAGAGATCATCAAGTGGAAGTACCAGCGTTACGTCAAAGACTACTTGCGCTGCGTCAAGAGCGTCGATGACGGGGTGGGACGCGTGCTCGATTACCTGGACGAGGCCGATCTGGCGGATGACACCGTGGTGATCTATTCATCCGACCAGGGCTGGTATCTCGGCGAACACGGCTGGTACGACAAACGATGGATGTACGAGGAGTCGCTCAAGACGCCGTTGCTGGTTCGCTGGCCCGAAAAAGTCAAGCCGGGATCGACGAACGATGACATTGTCTCGAACCTCGATTTTGCGGAAACTTTCTTGGATATCGCTGGCGTGGAAATTCCTGACGACATGCAGGGCCGAAGCCTGGTGCCTTTGCTCGAAGGCGACACCCCCGAAGACTGGCGCAAGACGTTCTACTATCACTACTACGAGAATCCCGGTGCGCACAACGTGGCCCGACACTACGGGGTCACAACCGGCAAGCACAAGTTGATTCACTTCTACGCCCTAGAGGGCGAAAAACTGGATGACTGGGAGCTCTTCGACCTGGAAAACGACCCGAACGAGCTCAAGAGTGTCTACGGCAACCCACAGTACGATCAGGTTCAAGCCACGTTGACCGTTGAACTCGCGAGGCTTCGCGAACAGTTCCAAGTGCCTCCCGATGAGGATCCCGGTCGATCGCGTCGGCGCGGTCGCCGTTAAAGGTTTTCTGCCCGTTTTCCGCCAACGCGCGGCGGGGTAAGGTCGAAGGCCAATCGTTTTCAATCGCGGGTCGTCGATTCCAGAGCATCGGCCAGCCGGCGGATGATCTCGCGCCGCTGTTGGGCCGATTCGGATGCTTGGAGTTGGCTGCTTAACCGAAGCATGAACTCGGCGTAGTCATTATGCCAATCCCGCTTCAGTTGACCGGGATCGATGCGCGGTTCGCCTTGGGCGACCGATTCGGCGGGACTGCCTGCGACCAGAGCGAAGCTCTCGTCAAACTTCGGTAGAAAAGTCTTGTCACGGTCCAGTCCCTTTTCAGCCAACAGGTCGGCCAGGGCCTCGCGCGCCTCGTCTTCGCCGTGATTGAGAAACAACCCCCCGATGATCTCGCCCCGGGCCACGATCCACTCGATCAGTTCCGCCTGGTCGGCGTGGGCCGAATAGTTCCCGATGCGGCGAATCTCGGCCCGCACTTTGTATTCCTTGCCATGAATGCGAACGCTTTTCGCGCCACTGACGATGATGTTGCCTAACGTGCCGGGGGCCTGGTAACCGACGAACAACACCGTCGACTCGGACCGATAGATGTTGTGCTTCAAGTGGTGTTTGATGCGGCCTGCCGTGCACATTCCGCTCGCCGAAATGATGATTGCACCTTTGCGAACCTGATTGATCGCCATGCTCTCGTGAACGCTTTCGACGAGTCGAAAATTTGGGTGTCGAAAGATCTCGGATTCGTCGACCGCGATGTCTTCCATCTCCGATGCGTACTTGATGAACACCTCGGTCGCTTTATGAGCCAGCGGCGAATCGAGATAGACCGTGGCATTCGGAATCTCACCGGCATCGAGCAGCACACCGATGTCATGAAGCAACTCCTGGCTTCGCTCGACCGCAAACGAAGGGATCACGACGTTCCCACCGCGCGACAAGCCTCGCCGCAACTCGTCGCGGATCGCTTGACGCCGTCGCTCCAACGTGTAGTCCTCGCGATCGCGATCGCCGTAGGTGCTTTCGCAAATGATGTAGTCGTAACCGGTGGGAGCATCGGGCTCGGGATGAAATGCTTTTTCCTCGGGCCCAAGGTCGCCCGAGAACAGTAACTTGATGGTTTGCCCTTTCAACTTGTCCTCCAGCTCGATCTCCGCCGATGCCGATCCGAGCAGATGGCCGGCATTCCAAAGTCGGACGCGGATGCCCGGACTTGGCTCAAACCAGGATTCGTAGTCGACCGCGCGAACGAGCGGCATCGTGGATTCAGCGTCTTTGATCGTATACACCGCCTGGACAGGCGGTTGCCCCCGGCGTTGCCGTTTCTTGTTGATTCGCTCTACATTCGATTCCTGGATGTAGGCGGAGTCGCGAAGCATGAACTCCAAGAGATCCCGCGTTGCCTCGGTGCAGTAAATCTTGCCCTTGAAGCCGGTTTTGACCAACTTGGGTAACAACCCGCTGTGGTCGATGTGGGCATGAGTCAGGATCAGGAACTCGGGCTGCGAAGGATCAAAGGGAAACGGTTGATAATTCAGGTCCTGGGTCGTGCGGTTGCCCTGAAACAAACCACAATCGACCAGGAAAGAGGTCGACCCGTTCTCGACCAGGGAACAGGAACCCGTGACCGTTCCCGCCGCTCCACAAAACTTCAGCGTCGTCATCTGTCAATTCGACTCCAGTCAGTCAAGGTTCGATCGGTGCCGGAGATCGCCCGAAAACGCGGAGATCGCCCGAAAACGCGGAGATCGCCCGAAAACGCGGAGATCGCCCGAGAATCAGTCGCGGCCGTCGTGGGGCGAGGCCCACGAGCACGACGCGATCGGTAGTGATGGGGGACCGGTGAAGATCTGTTACCGCGTCAGTGTACCAGGATCACTTGGCCGGAGGATGAGGCTCGATGCGAACCAAGAGAACGGACGCAGTGAACCCAAAGAAGAGTCTTTGACAAGATTGCGCCGTTTTCATCGTTGCGCGGTCACGGCGCAATCAAATCTCGACCACGGATGCGTGGTGGTCGAATCCGGTACCAAGATGAGCGAGTTGTCATTCGTTGCCTCTCGCTGAATAAGGGGTTCGCAATGATGACTAGATCTCCTTGCTCGTGCTCGTGCTCGTGCTCGTGCTCGTGCTCGTGCTCGACGAAGCGGTGCACGCGATCGAAGGGATCGTCAAGAACCGCGACAATCGATTTACTAGTCGAGCACGAGCACCGGCGAAAGCGACGGAGCACGTGGATTTCGCAGCGTTTCGGAATCGCGCAGGCTCCTTTACGTCGTTTCCGAAGATGCGCTAGCCGATCGAAGGCGGCGCAACATCCGAGAGTGGACTCAAGTAGAGCGTCTGGGCGGTGTGACGCTGTGGTTTGGGACGCAAGACCGACGCGGCCGCTTCGAGCAAATCGCGGCGGCTGACTTGTCCCACCAAACGGTCCCCGTCAAGGATCGGAAGTCGGCGATAGGGCGAGTTGAGGAACATCTGCGCAATCGTCAACATGTCGCAACTCGGTTTAGCGGTTAATGCATTCTCGTCCATGTACTGGCCGACCGTTCGGTCTTGCACCACGGCGGCCAGTCGTGGATCGGCGCCGGGCATCGCCGATCGTGTTTGCGCCTCGAGTGCCATGCGGTGTTCAGCCCGGAGGACATCCCGACGGCTGACCTGGCCGGCCAAGCGTGTTCCGTGAAGAACCGGCAGCCGGCGGTAAGGTGTCTGCTGGAACTTATGCGCGACATCCAACAGGCTATCTTCGTCCTGGATGATTCGGTTGCGATCCAGATTCATGTAGCAAGCGACCTTGGTTCCGGGCAATTGGTCATGAATGGCGGCAACCAAGACTCGCATGGCCGTCTTCTCTGAAAAGATCCCTTCAAATCTGCCCTCCTTGTCCACCACCGGAGCGCCGGAGATGCGACGTTTCAAGATATCGTCGATCGCCTCGAAGACATCGACTTCCGGCGAAAGCGTCACCAGTTCACACTTCATGAAGTCTCGCGCCGAAGGCATGAAGATGCCGCACTGATCCGCCACTTCGACCGTATCGGTCATCGAGTTCATGCTGCACTTCTCACTGAACACACCCAGGTACCGACCTTCGGAGTTGATCACCGGCGCACCGGAGATGTTGTCGCGCAACAACCGGGCAACTCCATCGAGCACATTCGTCTCGGGTGACAACGTCACCAGCTTTCGACGCATGAAGTCTTCCGCGGTTTTTACATTGAGCATGACGAACCTTTTGACTCTGGAGTGAGAAGCACCACGTCGCCACTGGCGGCGGACAAGATCATTCAGGCTAGGAGTGATCGTTGCCCAAGTCAAACTTTTTATTCGCCAACCGTGAACATTCGATCAACGAAAGTTTGTGAAAAAATGCGCAAAGTCGCGCCGAGCTCGACTCGTTTCCTCGTGCTCGTGCTCG
>JARFQX010000484.1 GCA_029287555.1 Rubripirellula sp.
GCTGCGGGGGTGGTGCATGCGATCGACGCGAAGTCTCGCCGCACGTTGTGGACCTTTGCGACCCAGGGTGGCGAGGGTAATTGCAACAACGTGGCGGCCCCGGCGGTGATTGACGGATTTGTCCACGTCGGCACCATGGCGGGCTTCTACTACGTGATCGATCTTGAAAGTGGAGGCCAGGTCGCAGCAATCGATTGTGGCGAACCGATCTTTGCTGCACCGGTGGTCGGCAAGGATCGCGTTTACTTTGCCACACTCGGCGCTCGGGTCTACGCCGTCACACCACGGGGCGAGATTCTTTGGAGCTGGGATTTCGTCAAGGAAGTAATCGGATTTGACGGCAACCGCTGGAGCGGTGCTGATTGGCTGGAGTTCCGCGGCGACCGGGTTACCTGGCGAGATCATTTTGTCTGCTCGAGAGATATCTGCCTTGTTGGCGATACGGTCGTGATGCCAGCCGGTGGGAGGACGGTTTTCCTGCAAGACTTGGGTGAGGCGCCAAAGCTGAAGGAGGTGGGCGTGATTCCGGCTTACGTCGGCACCGAGTACCCGGCAACCTTCGGCCAGAGCGCTGACGCGAAAGGAAACGTCTACGTTCAATGGCATCGACGAGACAATGGTGGGCGGGTAGAGATCTTTCGACTCGGCGATGCCAGCCCCATCGATGACTCGGATTCAATTCCCACGGCCGTGGTGCCCGGCACGGAAACCTCGATCGACCAGCGCGGTCTGCTTAGTTTCGCATCGGTTAGCATTCGTGGCGACAACGTTTACCGCGTCAAACCGGAACAGGGCGAAGGACTGTGTCGCCACAACTTGACGAGCGGAGAGGTCGACGTACTCTCGCAAGCTGCCTCGATCTGTGCACCTGTTCTGACGACCAATCACGCGATCTACGGCGGGCTCGACGGACATCTTTACGTGATTCCGCTCGATGGAGGCGAATCCACTTCGATTCCGATCCCCTCCCGATCCCCAATCACCGCGCCGGTCGCGATTGCCGACGGCAAGATCTACGTGCCCTGCGACGACGGTTACCTGTACGTGGTGCAACGGGGCGACGAAGGCCCATCATCGATCGAGCGGCCGCGCGACCTGGAATTGTGGAAGATTCGCAGCCCACTCTCAGGACCGCTCGCCGATCCCAATTATGACTGGTACACCAACTACGGCGACTTCAGTGGCACCAACGCCAACGACCAGGGACTTAAGGCGCCGTTGCGGATGCGTTGGGCACAGCGTTTGGATGGCACGGTCAAGCACCTGCCCGTGTGCGGAGGTGGCCGGCTTTACATTCACACGTCCGAAGGACAGATCATCGCGGTGGAACAAGACACCGGTCGATTGTTGTGGCGGCGCTATTGGCCTGACGTCTACCTCTCCTTTACCTCGCCGCTCTACATCGATGGAAAGCTGATCGTGCCGCAGGCCGGCATCAAACGCTCGATGATGCGATGCCTCAACGCCGAAACGGGCGAATTGATTTGGGAGGCGCCGTTCACCGGTTCACCGAGCTGGAGCCGGCAGTTTCCTCCGGTCGTCCACGGCAATCTGGCGATCTACGCTTCCGGCTCCGGAGACTACGCGGCGCAGGGGACGGAAAAGCCGTTCACATTTCGCGGCGAACCGGTCGACCGAGGCGGTCAGGAAGTCATGAGTTGGATCTACTCCAACGACAATCCCTATTACCCCAAGAATCACCGACCCCGGTTGTGGGCTTGGGACCTCGAGACCGGCAAGCTGGTTTGGGAGAAAGACTTTTCGGACCAGGGCCGTGGCGGTAATGATTGCGGGATTTGCCTGCTCGATGACAATCTCTATTACTCGGTCTTCTTCGGCTATGACGAAAGTGCGCGACGGCGACGTGGCTTGCCGCCCGAGAACAACGGCCTGACCGCCTGCCTCGATCCGAAGTCGGGTGAGGTCCTGTGGCAAACCAATAAGTACTACGTAACGTCCAAGTGCACGCTCAGTGCGCGCGACGGGCGGATCTACATCGGCGGATTCAATCGGGCCCAGGCTGGAACGGACGATCGATTTGTTTGGTGCCTTGATGCCGCGGACGGTTCGCTGGTGTGGCAGTCCGATCCGGTCACTTCCGCGTTAAACGTCGTCACCGTTGGACCGAAGTTTGTTTTTTCCAACGCACTTCGAGGCAAAGGGAATGTCTTCGATCGAGACACCGGCGCCGTGGTCGACAGCATCGGTCACAACTATGCCTGCTGTCGCTTCACCCTCTCCGAACCGTTCGTGTTGGGAGCCAACATGGACATGATCGATCTGTCGCAAGATGGAAAGCTCGTTTCCACGGGACCAGCGATCGATTCGCGCGAATGCCTCGGCGCAGTGGTCTCCAACGGGCGGGTCTTTTACTTCTCACAGGCCAGCGGTTTCGTCGTATCTCAAACTTACGGCGAAGACTCGTTGAAACTTCCACCGATTTGGGAACAACGATAGGCCCCCGGTCAAACGAAACCGAACGGTCAAACGAAACCGAACAGTCAAGCGAATCTGAATAGCTTCGCGGCGTTCTCGCCGAGAATCTTCGTACGCTCGTCGGCGGTAAGATGGTCCAGCAAGTCTTCGACGCGCCGTCGATACGCCCGGTAAGAGGCCGGCGTGGCGGTCGCCCCAAAGCCCCCGCCGTAAATCATTCGTTCGGCCCCGTAGGCGTCGGTCAACTTGCGGATCACTGGCGCCACGTCGCGATGCGGATACTTGTTCTGATCGGGTAATGACGAGACTTTCATGATCGTGTTTGGGAATCGCGACCAGCGGACCACCACATCATGCTCCTCGGGCGTGCCCTGCATCGGTCGTCCCAAATGGTCGATGATGACGGTGGTTTGAGTGAACTTGCGAATCAGCGGTTCGAACCCGGGCGCGTAACGCGGCTCAAAGTGCAACTGAACGGCGAGTCCCAGGTCCGTAGCCGTCCGCCACAATTCATGGAGTTCACGACTGCCGAACGGTGGCAAGCGACCCGGCGCATAGGCATGGACCCGCGCCGCGACAATCCGCCCGGCATTCCTCTCGAGCAGACTCCTCATGCCGGTCGACAGCCCGGGCCGGTCGGCGAAGAACAGGCAAGTGCCTTTCAAACGATCGCCGCCCACGTCGAGGCAATGCTCCAAGTAGCGATGATCGTCCTGGTAGGGTTCCGGATGGACAACGATCGCGTAATCGACGCCCGCGCCGTCCATACACTTGAGCAAATGCTCGGGCGAGGCGACCGCGTCGGGTCGATAGGGAGCTCGCCGATGGTAGGGAAAACGCGAATCATTTCCCGCAAAGCAATGCAAATGAGTATCGACGACTGTCGAGGAACCGCTTGACTGGGCAAATCCAAGCTGCCAATCGAACGACGCGGGAATTGCCCCGCCTATCAAGCCAAATGTTTTTCTTCGGTTTAACTTCATCGTGATCACTTCTTCTCCGCGTCTGAGCGACTCATATGTCGTACCAGGAAACTCTGGCGTTTCAACTTGTAGGTCGCATCAAGGAGCGAAGCGATGCCGACGCGGCAATGGTTCTTACTCGGCTTCGAATCGCTGTTTGAAGCCGGATCTGCGCTTCGCTTGATTCGGCCTACTTCGAATTCCCGGCTACCCTCACTGAACGAGATCTACTCGAGTGATCTCAGAGTCCGCAGGTTGATGACATCCCACTCTTCGCCGCTTGATTCTTCGGTTCCTTTCTCCGTTTCCAGGTAGCCGGGAAGCTTGCGAAAAGTTGAGTCATGCATCACCAGCCGAAATCCCTCCAGACCGATTTCACCGAGACCAATGTGTTCATGTCGATCAACCCGACTGCCCAACGGTTTCTTGCTGTCGTTCAGATGCAACGCTCGAACGGCATTCTTGGGAAGCCAGTCATTAATTTCCTTGCGAAATTCTTTGAACCCGCGCTTCGTATTGATTTCGTAGCCGGCGGCGAAAGCGTGACAGGTATCGAGACAGACACCGATCCGCTGGCCCGCGTTGATCCCGTCAATTATGTGCGCCAACTGCTCCATCGTGTAGCCGAGACACGTCCCCTGGCCCGCTGTGTTCTCTAAC
>JARFQX010000704.1 GCA_029287555.1 Rubripirellula sp.
GGATTAAATAAAGAAGACCTAGAGAAGGTTTCCGACCTCGAACCTGTGCCGACGACAGTAATTTTCGAGGCCATTAGACGCGAAGGTGAACACGAGCTTTCCCGATCAGCGCGAGCGCTCTGGTGGTCCGGTGTCGCAGCCGGGCTTGCGATCAGCACATCCGTGATGGCCAAAGGGTTCCTCGTTGCAATCCTTCCGGAGGCCGACTGGACCAAAGCTGTCACCAGCCTCGGCTACACGTTGGGCTTCTTGATCGTCATTCTGGCTCGAATGCAGCTCTTCACGGAGAACACGATCACTCCAATGCTTGAACTCTTTATATCGCCGAATAGCCGCAACCTATGGCTGATAGGCCGTTTGTGGAGCATTGTGTTCGCGGCGAATTTGGTTGGATGTTTTGTAGCCGCAGGTTTCGTCACAATCGCCGATCTGGTTCCGCCCAAACAATTCGATGGCATCCTTAAGGTATCGCGAGATTATGCGGCGGCGTCCGCTTTCGAACATTTCAGATGGGGCATTCTCGCAGGCTTTTTGATCGCCTCCCTTGTGTGGATACTGCCGCGAATGCAGAGTGCCGGCGAGGTGCTCATGATCATGATCGTCACTTACGCGATAAGCCTTGGAGGTTTCTCACACGTGGTGGCAGGCTCGACCGAACTCTTCATACTTGTCCTTGTCGGGGAACTTGACATCCTCCACGCCACCTTGTCAGGGATTTTACCGGCCTTGCTTGGAAACATCATTGGCGGCACGGGCATTTTTGCCGCTCTGGCTTACGCGCAGGTGCGCGAGGAATTGTAGCTATCAATGCATAAACGTAGTAGGTGCCCTGAAGTTCTTCCGTCGCAGGAGAACCGAAGCAACATCTTCCAAACCATAGCGGAGCTTGGCGGCGGATTTCATGGACCTGATTGGCAGCCCCAACTGAACACGCAGACCCAATCTCGGAAGGTCGTTGTCACCAATGCAAGAAGCCTGCGTCCAATTGATCATTTAGCACTATGAAAGTTCTCATCTTCCGGCTTCTGACTGCGGTCCGCTCGAACTTTTGGTTCATTCCTTCGCTCTTGACGATGAGCGCGATTGCCGGCGCATTCGCTCTTCTCGAAGCGGATTTTGCACTCCGAGAACAGGGCTTTCTCGCTCAGTTCGTTATGCCGATCGAAAGTGCCCGATTGGCATTGTCGACAATTGCCGGGTCAATGATCACCATGGCGAGCCTTGTCTTCTCGATGACACTTGTGGCGCTGACGCTGGTCTCGCAGCAACTGGGGCCACGAATTCTGATGCGGTTCATGGATGACAGGCCGACGCAGGTCGTGCTTGGGCTATTTATCGCCACGTTCTTGTTTGCGCTCATCATCCTGATACGGACCGGCGAAGAGGCTTACGCAGGGCGCGTGCCTGGTATCGCCGTGGTGGTCACAGCAACGCTGGCAGTTCTGTCTCTGGGGGCAATGATCCACTTCATTCACCACATCGCTACGCGCTTACAAGCCGACGTGCTTGTGAGTGAGCTTGGACGTGACTTGCGAGCGGCCGCCAGCAGTCTTTCACCAGGCGCTGCTGGCATCGGAGAATATGTTCCGAAACGCGAACAGCAATCACTCAATGCACTCTTCGAAGATCACGCGATTGGCCATGTTTCAGCGACTGCCAGCGGGTATTTGTTGCAGCTCGATACCGAAACGGCAGTGGGTCTGGCTCAGGCGCCAGATTTGGTCATACGGATGGACGCCAGGCCCGGACAGTTCGTTCTCCAAGATGAACCTGTCATGACGCTCGCGACGCGAGCTGCCGAAAGTGAAGTTTCAAGCGCTTTAACTGAGAAGCTCGAAAGACTCATCGTGGTGGGGCCGCGCCGTACTCCCGAAGCGTCTGTCGAATTCGAAATCGATGCGCTTGTGGAAGTGGCGTTGAGAGCGCTTTCGCCGGGCATCAACGACACCTTCACGGCGACGACATGTGTCGATCGCCTGTGCGACGGTTTGCGGTGTCTTATGCAGAGGGACAGCGAGCAGCGCGTCGTTCGCGACCCGGACGGTGTGGTCCGTTTCATGCACGCCCCTGAGCCCTTTTCGCGGTATCTATCCAAGGCATTCGGTCCCATATGCTATGCCGCTGATGACAATCCGATGGTGCTGGAAAAGTTGCTGCATTCAATCGAACGCTTGCAAGAGCGGGCGAGTGACCAGGAGCAACAATATTTGTTGGAGAAGCAAGCTGGTCTTATTCGCAGCCGCCTCGAGGCATCGACGACTGTAGACTAGATCGTCACTGTTGCGAGCACTACCCAGCCCCGGTGCGAGCATTGCCAGCTGCGAAAAAACTTCAATGGATCGCGTCCCGTTTCAAGGTGTCTCCCAATTCGGGCACCGGTCGTCCATTGAAACGCGCAAGCCTCAATGTTTGGCAAACTTGGTTCTGAATTGATTGAGTTTGCCCGCGCCCAACTTACGCTCTATACCGCCACCTAAGACAACCACCTCAGTTTTCGTCAGGTGCTTCGGTGACACGAAACTCCTTCGAGTCTGCTTGGGTGGGAGGCGAGCCAAAATTCTCCTCCACGACAAGTCCTCGACGAAGCAGTTCTCTTATCGCTGCCGCCCGAGACGGCAATCGGTTTTCAAAGCGCCAGCTGTCGATCGCCTCTAACTCTTCATCATCGAGCATGATCTGGATTTTCGCTGTCCGCTTCGGAGGACGATCGGAAACCATGGGTGACCCTCCAATTTACAAATCGACTCCACTTACGTATGTGACGTCACATACGGATCAACCGCAGCCTACGATAAATACTGAAGTGCGGTCACGACTGGGTGTTACGCAGCTTCGTGAACAACGCGATCCAACGCATGCTGCGTAACACTAGGCTCAGCCGCCGCCTCCATATGTTAAGTACATGATTTTACTTGTAATTATATGAGAAGGTGCCATTTTCCTGGTGTCTCGAATGAGCGGGAGAATGACAGTGAGCGCACTCCTCGAAGTCATTACGGCAGCAGATATCCGGGCTTTTGCGGCCGGGACCTTGGGACGTGAGGATCGCGAGGATGTCGAGACGCTTATCCGGTGTGATGAGCGCGCGTACGAAGTGTACGTCGCTGCGCTCAAGTCCTTAGGGAGGAACAACGCCCTTGCGCTCACTGGCCCGCATCCTGCGCAACAACGCAACTTTAGGAGCGCCGATTATGAAGAAAAAGTTGACGAAGACTGAAGCTCGCTCCGCTGATTCGAACCGCATGAACGCAAGAATTTTGATGGTCTCGACTGCTGTTTCAGTGGTGCTCGGAATAGCGGGT
>JARFQX010000781.1 GCA_029287555.1 Rubripirellula sp.
GCCTAACGGTAAGCGGCGAGATGCAAGTCCGGCTTGCGACCTCGGCCAGCATGGGCTTCTTCGCGGATTACGGCGAAGTTCCACCGGCACTGGTGATTGACCCGAAGGTCGAACGGGCTCACTTGGAACTGGAGAGATTCGAAGTGAACCGAGTCAGTCACATTGGCGGCGACGCCGCCGAACACTGGGGGGACCTGATGGAAGAAATTCTGGTCGAACGCTTGGTCAGAAAACAGAACGACAAATTGGTCTCGAAACTGAATCGGGCGATTGAAAAAGAAAGGGATGACCTCAGGTTTTCGCTGGCCGAGTGGTTTGAGCAGTGGTGAATTCAGACGGCCATTCGGTTGATACCTAGGTAGGGGTATCCCGGGAATTCGAAGTAGGCCGAATCAAGCGAAGCGCCGATCCGGCATCGAACAGCAATTCGACGCCGGGCAAGAACCATTGCCGGATCGGCGTCGCTCCGCTCCTTGATTCGGCCTACGCTTTGACCTGCCAGCGTCTTCCGCTTCGGAATTCCCGGACCCCCGCACTTAGGCTTGACCGAACGACTCAACCATCGCCGCATAACGCCTCGAGTTTCTCGTCAGCGGCACCGCGATCAATCGCATCGGCAGCAACCTGGACTCCTTCGCGGAGCGACGCCACCGCACCAACGAGTCGCAAAGCGGCTGCCGCACCGGCGAGCACGGTGTCCCGACAAGGGCCAGGTTCGCCGGCGAAGATCCTTTGGATGATTTCGGCGCTCTCAGCCGGATCCTCCGCGGCCAACGCCTCTTTGCCCACCGGCAATAGTCCAAAGTCCTTGGCGGACCAGGACTCCGTCGTGACTTGATCCCCAGCGACTTCGATCACGGTGGTGGTTCCTTCCAACGAAACCTCGTCTTGCCCGTCCGAAGCGTGAACGACGTAGGACCGTGTCGTGCCCAGACGCTGCAAAGCCGCGGCAACTTTCTGCTGTGCCGCCTCGCTCGATGTGCCGAGCAGCTGGTGGGTCGCACCGGCGGGATTGCAAAGCGGGCCGAGTAGATTGAACAGCGTCTTGACGCCGAGTTTGCGTCTCACGCCCACGACGTGACGCATCGCGGGATGCAGCTTGGCCGCAAAGCAAAAGCAGATGCCGATCTTGTCAAGCCGACGGGCGACCTCGTCGGCGTCTGATTCGATCCGGACGCCGAGCACCTCGAGCACATCGGCCGACCCGGAGAGACTCGACGCTTTGCGATTGCCATGTTTGGCGACCGGCGTGCCGCAGGCCGCGACAACGATCGCGACGGCGGTCGAAATGTTGAATGTACCGCTGCCGCTGCCCCCCGTCCCACAAGTATCCAGCAGCAACGAATGATGGTGGGGAATTCGGGTCATGTGCCGGCGCATCGCGCGGGCGGCCCCGACCAGTTCGCTAACAGCCTCTCCTTTTTCTCTCAAGGCAAGGAGCAGGCGGGCGATCTGGTCGTCATCCGCCTCGCCCTGAAGCATCAAGCTGATGAGCCGTGCGGTCTGGTCTTCCGCGAGGTCGGTGCCACCGGTCGCCTGCTCGATGGCGGCCGTAAACGGATCGGAGGATTGGGTGGGAGTAGACATGGCGATCGATAGACTGTTCCTGAATTGGGGTTTTTCCAGCGACGATTTCTTTGGACACTGCTAGGAGATGGCTCGATGGCCCGGAATCATCTTCCGCCAAGCATCTTCGGTGCTGACGTTCTCCGGGGGATGTCGGGCATCGTCGGGCATCGTCGGGGGATGTCGGGCATCGTCGGGGGCGGGAAAACGCGTCGAAGGATCGGGATCGTACAAAGGCTGGGGCGACTCTAAACTTGATACATGGCACGTAAGATAATCATTGATTGTGATCCTGGGATCGACGACGCGGTCGCGATTTGCATGGCTTTGTTTGATCCCCGCTTGGAGGTCCTGGCGATCACTCCGGTCGCGGGCACCGTCGACGCAGCGCAAGCGACTCATAACGTAACGGGCATCGTCGGATTGCTCGACCCGCCTCGCTATCCCCGCATCGGCAAGGCGGTGCCGGTTGAGGGGGCCGCGGTGATCGATGACCAACATTTGCATGGCATCGATGGCTTGGGCGGATGCAACTTTGAACCCTCACCGCGACAACATCAAACGCCTTGCGAGAAGGTGATCAGTGAGTTGATCCATCGTCATCCCAACGAGGTGACGGTGTTGTGCCTGGGACCGCTGACCAACTTGGCGAGACTCGCCCGTCGTGATCCGAGCGTGATACCGCTGATTCATCATGTGGTGATCAGCGGCGGATCGGTGACGCACACCGGCAACGTCACGCCGACGAGCGAACGGAACATGTTTTACGATCCGCTAAGTGCAGCGGAGGTGTTTGCCTCGGCCACGACCAAGAGTCTCGTTCCGCTCGACGTTACCGAGAAGGTTCGCTTCGGCGTTGAGCTGCTGGACCAACTGCCCAATCGTCTGACACGAGCCGGTTCATTATTGCAACGCATCATCCCGTTTGCGTTTCGAATGGCGCACGAGCAGCTCGGTCGGGAACTGATTCCCCTCTACGATCCAACCGCGTTGCTGGCCGTCCTGGAGCCGGAGCTGTTCAGCTGGGAGAACATGGCCGGCAAAGTGGAAACACGCGGAGAGTTGACGCGCGGCATGACCGTTTTCGACCGCCGGCTGCGGCGAAGGTGGCCCTTGAATATGGAAGTAGCCGTGAGCGTGGACAACAAAGAAGTTCGGGCCGCGATTATCCGCAGCCTCCGCTACGCGGGCCAAGAGAGTTGACGCCAAGCTCCGATCGGCGCGCCACCTCCTCACACCCCGTATCGTTCGCGCAGACACCTCCGGTGCGTGCGCGCCAGTTCCGCTCGCCCGAACTGTTCGGACGCGTCGGCTGATTCAGCGATGCATGAAAGCAGGCTCGCGTAAGTTGACAACGGCTCGGTTCCCAAGTCCCACGCGGCGGCAACGTAACATCGATGGGCTTCGCGATCTTGTTTCGCTTGCGAGAATTGCTGTGCAAGTTCCGACCAATACGCCGTCGTCTCGACTCGCCGCTGCTGGACGTCACGGTGACAAAGGCTCCGCAGATAGCGTGACTCTTGGACCTCGTCAGGGCGGTGATGCTTCAAGCGGGCGACCGAGAACTTTGCGGACTCCGGCGTCGTCCAGTGCGTATCAAGCCGGATCGATTGGTCGGTGAACACGGAACAGGTTGCCCCGCACCGGTAGGCATCGATCGCCGACGCGACGTCGCCAAGCTTCTCCGCGGCATACCCGCTGATCTCCCAAGCCCAGGCAAGTTCCGGAGCCAGGCGGCAAACCTGCTGAGCATGCTTGGCAGCTGACTCCCAATCCTGGACAGCCGACATGCCCGTTTCTTGCTGCAACCGTCGGCGAATGGACTCGGGGACCAGATCGAGGTCGAATGACCAACGGGTCAACAGGGAACGATCGAGTGATTGGTCATCTTTTAGCAGTGGACGGAGTTCTTCGCGTGGCCAGTGAGTCAACAGGGATACCGCCATCTCGCATCGAACCGCGACCTCCGCAATGTGTGATTCCAACATGCCCTCGATGATTTGCCGGCCCGCATGACGACGATCAAAAAGAGCGGCAGTTTCCGCGGGGACGTGCGAAAGCGCCCAACGCAGTAACGGGTCATTCGTTCCCCGGGCGTTTTTTGCAAGGGGTCGCGGATCTTCTGCGGGAATGGCGTGACGCCGAGATGCTTTGGGGCTTTGACCGAGCGCGGCGTCAAACAGAATCGCCTCCGCAACGTGATCGCCCCAGGGAAGCCAATCCCCCGCACCGTGATACCACTGAACCACCTCCGACATCACATTGTTGTCATCGATTCGAACGCACAACCAATCGCCCGCCGCGTTGCTGATCAGCGGCAGCAGATCACAACACATCAAGACGGGCCAGATCTCCTCGGGTGCGGGTTCAAGCAGGGATTGGGGGGAGACGGGTTCGCGATATTCGCCGCCGCCAGACTCTCGCCAAGGTCCCTTGTCGAACCAATCGGCCAACACGGGCGAGAGTTCGCAGCGATATCGATCGGCAAGTAGCACGGACCACTTGCTCGACGGAGCCGCGGACGAATGGGGCGACTTGGACAACTTCGGATCGTCGCTTGATTAGGAAAAGGAAACGATTGATTTGATTAGATTCGACTGGGTCCAACGACTCGATTGCAAGTCGGATCGCGCGCCTCGGGCGTGCTCCAGGCTGTCACGATGTGAGTGGTGCCCGGTTGGCCTGCGGAAGATGCTCGCGTCTCAGGCTAGCGACTGAGAAACGTCGGCGGCAAGGGGAGAAGAGTCTGACGCGTGAAACTCGCGACGCAATTCATTCGTCCGCGACGGTGTAGAGCCGTGTGAACGCTTCCGGGCGGACCACGCCCTGCTTGTTCATCCGCCGCTTCAAGGCCCCCCCGCTTTGACCCGTTTCGATCTCGCTCAATAGATCGTCGGCGGCCAGTTGGAAAGGACGTAGGTGGTAGGCAAGCGCTTGTTGCCGGGCCTTGGCAAGTTGCTCGCATGCGATGGAGCGAGCGGATCCGGGTTGCCCTTGCATGGCCACGCGATGGTGCAGCAAACCGTCGTAGAAACTCGCGAGCACCTCGGCGTAGGGAAGCGGTTCCTGACGCAACTGGAGGATTCTCGCGGTGGCCCGGACGCGCCAAATGTCTTGAAAATCGCCTGCGAGATTGTGAATCGCAGTCAGCGCACCGAGCATTGCACGGCTCACCCGAAACAACTGGATCTTGGCGAACGGAAGGCGGCGAAGCTCTCCATCAAGAGACTCAAATCGCTGCCAAGCTCCCGCGTAGTCTCCCTGGTACAAACGAAACTGAATCGAAGCGATCCAATCAAGCGCGTCGAGAACTTGCACCTGATCGGTGTCGCAACCACCAGCTTGATTCGCCTCGAGGAGCCGTTGCAATTCATCGGTGCGATCTCGCAATAGAAAAGCGGCTCCGCCGAATCCGCTGCAGCTCAGCCGTTGACGAAGCAGGTCGTTGCGCCGTCGCGCGTCGTCGAGCATCTCATCAACAATTCTCGACATCGGCTCCCAACGACCGAGGTTCCACTTGGCCCACAGATCGATCCATTTCGTGTGGGCGACTTCAAATCCATGAAAGGCCCCCAACTGCTCGTAATACTCCATGCTCTTGTCAACGGGTTGCGTGACCTGGTCCCACCGACACGACAAGGTGTGGGAGAAAGCCATGCAGGCCCAGAACTCGGCCGTGGTGAACTCACAACCTAATGCCTCGACGTGGGGCTTGAGAGCAAGCAGGTTTGTCTCGCCTTCAATACGGCGATGCCCCTTGTCGTAACAGTCAAAGACGCACTCGGCCATCGCAAATCGAATCTTCTCGGCACGGCTTCCGAACTTGCGTAGCAACCGATTGGCAGCAAGATTGAGCTCTCCCGCGTAGAGGTTGTTGCACAAGATCAGCGGACGGATCACGAGGTTGCAAAAGCGAATCGCTCGAAGCTTTTGCGAAATCGATGCGGGCAAGTGCCGCTCTGAGTTGACACTCGAATCGGGCTCGTCGAAGGCTGTGCCACCGGCGGCCGCGTCGACATCTTGTTGCGGCGATTGGACCACACGCCGCCAAAGTGCGTGACGCCCGGCGATCGTCGCCATGGCTTCGCCAGTGATCAACGCAAGCTTGCTCTGCCACGGCGCCTTCGGCTTCGGAAGCCCCAAGGAAGATGCAAACTCGAGCAATTGCTTTTGGGCACGGGCGAAGTGACCGCTGCGAATGAGCAGGGTGACGGCCAGCAGCAGACACTCAGCCCGTTCTTCGGCGTCCACCAATTCACTCAGTTGCTGATAGCGCTCGGCTGCGGCCACCGGGAAATCCGCCTTCCGATAGCACTTGGCGGCCTTG
Source organism: Rubripirellula sp. (assembly GCA_029287555.1). GTDB lineage: Bacteria > Planctomycetota > Planctomycetia > Pirellulales > Pirellulaceae > Rubripirellula. Next base: position 5,894 of record JARFQX010000781.1, read on the forward strand.
CGGATCGCGCGGATCTTCTCCGGCCCGTCAAGGTGATCGATCACCCGCGCGTACCAACGGGCTGCCTCGCTGATGGCGGAGCGTCGCTCCGCATCCTCAGCCGCAAGAATGGCGTGACCAACGGCACGCCCCGGTTCGCCCGCGTCGATGAAGTGGCTGGCGATCCTGGCCGCCAAAGACTTGTGGTTCTCCGACCGCGAGAGTAACAGCGCCCAATCATGATGGGCCTTGGCAGTCGAGTCCGCATCGAGCGTGCGAACC
>JARFQX010000794.1 GCA_029287555.1 Rubripirellula sp.
CCCTTTATCGATGAGGTTCTTTCCAGGCATTCAAAGCGGGCCGTGGTCATTCCATGGCAACTTCAACCGCCAACGGGGCTGAACGCATTGCGTCGATTGATTGCAGTCGAACCGATCACGCACGAAATGGAAACGCACCGATGAGAGAATCGCAGTCGATTGACTTGTTCGAAGACGTCGCCCTGTTTCTCGAAGAGCGGACAAAGGAATTTGGTCAAATCCCGGAAGCTCGAAGGAATGAACTGACCCAATTGGCTGGCTATGTGCGAGGTTGTCTGACAACCTCCGGCACCGCCAAGATTACCTTCATTTGCACGCACAATTCCCGCCGCAGCCATTTGTCGCAGATATGGGCGAAGGTGGCTGCCGATGCATACGGCCTGACCGGTGTGCAGACATTCTCGGGCGGCACCGAAGCGACAGCCATGAATCCCCGTGTCGTCGATTCCTTACGTCGCAGTGGTTTCACCGTCCAGGCAGATGATCCTCAGGCAGTGAACCCGGTCTACCATGTTCGGTACTCGGACGAGGCCGAACCGCTTCGATGCTTCTCGAAGGTATTCGATCAATCGCCCAATCCGACGACCGGCTATTGCGCGGTGATGACGTGTTCGAGCGCCGACAACGCTTGTCCAATCGTTCCCGGTTGTGACTTTCGCGCGCCGATTCGCTACGAGGACCCAAAAGTTGCCGATGGAACGCCAGAGGAGTCGGCGATCTACGACGAGCGATCGAAACAGATATGCCGCGAGATGCTATTTGTTTTTTCAGAAGTCGCGTCGCATACCGAATAGCCGCCAAACTGTTTCGCGGTCGACGGGGTGACTCGTATACTATTGGCGACTCGCTCCAGTGCTTCGCCTGACGTCGCGAGCGCCCGGCAGACTCCTTAAGTGTCGGCCGTGGGGCACGAGGGATGCTCGCCAGTTGCTGTTTCAGGCCCACGTCACGGCATTCACGTGATTATGAATCCGAACATTCTATGAGAATCAAGAGATGAATCGAATTCTGGCTTTGTGCCTCATCGCAGTCGCCGTGATCGCACCGTCGATCGCGGCAGGAAATGAACGTCATCCGGACATCGTGGTCTACCTGGCTGATGACCTTTCCGCGGCGGACCTGCCGGTTTACGGCGGAACCAATATCCCAACACCCGCGATCGACAAGCTGGCTGCCGACGGTCTGACATTCGACCTCGCGTTCGTTGCCAGCCCCTCTTGTGCCCCCAGTCGTGCCGCCTTGCTGACCGGACTGATGCCGGCACGCAACGGCGCCGAGGAGAACCATACTTATCCGCGAGCGGGGATCCTTCGCTTGCCTCGGGTGCTCAAGCAACTCGGCTACCAGATTGCCGCATTTGGAAAGGTGGCGCACGGACGAAGTGCCAAGGATTACGGATTCGACACGATTGAGCTGAAATCAGACATTCCAGAGGTCAGGAAGTCCGTCGCAAGTTTTTTGGAGAACCGTACGGACGATCGGCCACTGGCGTTGTTTGTTGGAGTCTCCAACCCGCATGTGCCTTGGCCAAGTGAATCGACCATCGATCCCACGTCGATGGCTTTGCCACCGAAGCTGTTGGACACCCCCCGAACCCGAGTCCAACGTTCACGGTACCTGCAAGAGGTGAAAGATCTGGATGCCTACCTGGGCGAACTCCGCAAGTTGGCCGATCAACATTTGGCGAAGGACACGCTGTTCGTTTTCTCAAGTGATCACGGAGCCCAGTTCCCGTTCGGCAAGTGGACGCTTTACGACGAAGGAATCCGCGTGCCGCTGATTGTTGCCCGGTCGAGCGAGATCGAGGCGGGAACCCGCACTGACGCGATGGTCAGTTGGGTCGATATCTTTCCGACTCTGATCGACATCGCTGGCGGAGACCTGCCCGAGAATCTGGATGGGCGTTCGTTCGCACCGGTTCTTCTCGGCGCAACCGATTCGCATCGCAAACGTATCTTCACCACGCACAGTGGCGATCGAATGATGAATGTCTACCTCAGTCGCAGCGTCCGTACGGACCGATATAAGTTGATCTGGAACCTGCACCCCGAATTCGCGTTCACCACCCACATCGACTTGTTGTTGCGGGAAACTTCCGGCGACTATTTCAAGCAGTGGACAGAAGCTGCCAAGACGGACAAACACGCGGCAGCAGTCGTGGCCCGTCATCACGGCCGACCCGAGTTCGAGCTGTTTGATCTCCAAAATGATCCCAGCGAACTGAAGAACCTCGCCGGGATGGCTGAACTAGCCAGCGTGCAGCGGGAACTCTTCGCCGAACTCAACGCCTGGATGGAAGAGCAAGGCGATCAACGTACGGTCTTTCACGAGCCGCTCATGCTGGATGCGCCGGAAACCTGGGTGCCTCGGAAGCGATAGGCATCAAGGAGCGCGGCGACGCCGATCCGGCAAAGGTTCTTGCTCGGTGTCGAATTGTTGTTCGGTGCCGGATCGGCGCTTCGCTTGATTCGGCCTACTTTGAATTCCCCGAAACCCTCATTCATTTAGTGCGGGTCGCCAAAGATGACGACACGATTGAGTAGCGATTTCTCGTCGGTGGCGGTCAGCCATGCTTCCCAGTCCGCCTTACTTGTCAGCCCTCGTTCGCCCGACAACTGGTGTAGCGCCTCGATGCAGCAAGCGCCAAGTCCTCCGCCTGGTCGGGAGCCTTTCGGCCAGGCATTCGTGACCGTTCCCGCCGTGTCATCGCAGTTCGCAATCAACCACCTGAAACCTTCGGGATCGCCCAGTTGAGCCAGTCCGACCGCGGCGTGAAACCGTGTGCTTGTTAAATGAAACGTTCCGGACGGCCCCTCATCGAATGGGGTGATTGGAACGGGAGCAACGAGGATGGATTGGAAGAACTCGCGTGCTTCCGGGACCCGTGAGCGGGCCAACGCGATGGTGTAATGGTCGATCCGAAAACGGTCTGCTTGCTTGGCACGCTTGAGTAACTCCGTGATGACCTTTCGGTCGAGTCGCACGGTTGGAGCCCAGGCCGAGACCTCGCCGGTCGCCTTGCTTCGTCGGATGGCGTCGCGAGCTGCCGCGTCCGTCGCGAGCATTTTGCCAAGCACTCGAACGCATCCGATCTCGCTCTGTTCGTCGTTGCGCTGCAGTTCCGCAAGAACGTTCTCCCAAAACCCATTCTGGCGTCCGCGTTCGGCAACGAGGTGCGTGGCCGCGAGGACCGACTCGGTGCTGATCTTGCCCCGGCGAGCGACATACTGCTCGAACAGCTGCCGAGTCAGTTCGTCGTCTGGCTTGTCTTGGGCGACGGCAGTCCCAAAGAAGACGGTAACCGCCGCCAAGAAAACCAACGGTGTGGCCTGAGGGTTCAACATCTGTTTTTCCTGGACCGTATCGATTTCTTGCTCCGCACCAAGGCAATTCCAGTTTGGACTGAAGACGAGAGCTCCCTACCGCTATGGTCGCCGATTCAGAAGCAATTCTAGTGACGTTGCGATTCGCGGGGGTGAATCATAGTCGAGCACGAGAAGGAAGATTAGATCATCATTACGCCCCCTATTCAGGCTGCGTGAAAGAAAAACTTTACAAGCCCGCCGGTGCTGGACCATAATACCGATCCTGCCCACGCCCCTCCCGCCCGGCTCGCCAGCGAACGATGAATGTCCTCCGCAACACTTTGATTGCGATTGCTGTTGCGATCCTGCCTCCGTCCGTGTTTGCTGAGGCACAAGAGCCGGCGGCAGCCGACGTTGCATTCTTCGAGACCAAGATCCGTCCGGTC
>JARFQX010001033.1 GCA_029287555.1 Rubripirellula sp.
GATCGCCCACTCGGCGGCCCGAACGGACGAGCCGGTTAGCGAAGGCATCGTGGCCTTGCTGGAACCATTCATCGACACGGTGGTCGTCTGCACCATCACGGCCCTGGTGTTGGTCGTCAGCGGCGCGTACAGCACCGAGGCTTTCGCGGCGCGACAATCGCCGCAAACGGTTGTCGGGGCCATTGAGGGTGTTGCGGACGTCGGGGAGGTCAGCGATCGGCGACTGGCTGATGCCAAGCGTTCGCTGCAGGAAGACATCGATTCTCGGCGAGGAGCCGCGTTGACGTTGGTGGCCTTCCGCAGCTGCGGCCATATTTGGTTCGGTTACATCCTGTTCGCCGCGGTGATTCTGTTCGCCTTTTCGACCTGCATCTCGTGGTCCTATTATGGCGAACGTTGTTGGGTCGAATTATTTGGGGAACGTTTCTCGCTCGCCTACAAGCTGTTGTTCCTGGTGTTTACCGTGCTTGGATCGATCGTCACCCGCGGCAACATCCTGGCCTTCAGCGACTTGATGATCCTGGGAATGAGCTTTCCCAATCTTCTCGGTGTGTTCCTCCTGAGCGGATTGGTCAAGCGCAAGCTCGATGAATACTGGGGCAAGTACAAGTCGGGACAACTCGTGCCGGCTGAGCGAGGTTGATGAGGAGGGTCGATGAATCGGATCTGCATCATCAATGTTGTCGGCCTGACGCCTGAGCTGCTTCCCCACGCCCCGCGGATCGCTTCGCTCGGTGCTTGTGTGCCGTGGCAAAGTCCCCTGCCGGCGGTCACGTGCACCTCCCAGGCGACCATGCTGACGGGCCTGGCCCCCCGTGAACATGGAATCGTTGGCAACGGCTGGTACTTTCGCGACACCAGTGAGATCCGTTTTTGGCAGCAGGCGTGTTCTCTCGTCAGCGGAGAGAAACTCTACGAAGGGTTTGAGACCGCCAAGTTGTTTTGGTGGTTCAACCAGGCAGCACCCGTTCGCTACAGCGCCACTCCGAAACCACACTATGGATGCGATGGATCGAAGGTCTTCGACATCCTCGACCATACCGAGTGCAGCCTGACGCAGCGTCTCGGCCCGTTTCCTTTCTTCTCGTTTTGGGGACCCGGCGCTGGGCTTGCCAGCAGCAGTTGGATTGCCGATGCGTCGGCAATCGTTCTGAAAGAGAAGGAGCCGCAGCTGACGCTCATCTACCTGCCTCACTTGGACTACGACTTCCAGCGGTTTCCCGAGCACGATCCGCGGCGCGTCCTCGAAGTCGACCAGTGTGCGGGTCGAATCATCGACGCGGCCAATTCGATCGGTGCGACCGTGGTCGTGGTTTCCGAGTACGGTTTGGTCCCGGTCGATCAACCGGTCCACCTCAATCGCCACCTTCGTCAAGCGGGGCTACTGAGTGTGCGCCGCGGACCGTTCGGGGAAATGCTAATGCCCGGCGAGAGCGAGGCGTTTGCCGTGGCCGATCATCAACTGGCCCACCTCTATGTCCGAGATCGATCGTCGGTGCCCCGCATCCGCTCGTTGGTGGAGTCCTTCCCTGGAGTCAGCGACGTGGTGCCTCCAGGCGAACTGGAACTCGATCACCCTCGCAGCGGTGAATTGATCGTCTTGGCAGAACCAAATGCCTGGTTCACGTATTACTACTGGCTGGACGATCAAGTCGCGCCCGATTTTGCCCGCACGGTCGACATTCATCGAAAACCGGGTTACGACCCTTGCGAACTGTTCGCCACCAGCAAGATGCGGGCGATCGCGCGCGTCGCACAGAAGAAACTTGGTTTCCGGTACAAGATGGACGTCATTCCCCTGGATGCGACGCTCGTTCGTGGCAGCCATGGTCTGGCGGCCGTGCGCCCGGAAGCAGGCCCCCTGGTGATCGGTCCGGGCGACCTCCCCACCGACATGCGCGGTTTCAAGTCGTACGTCCAACGTTTGCTACGAAGCGATTGACTCAGGTGTTTCTGATTCACGCGGAAAATGATCGTTCACGACGTCATAGAACTCTTGGGCTGTCGAGACGCCCGCGACATGGGAGCGAAAGTGTCGTGCGCCACGCTTGCCCTGGGCGTAGCAGCAAGCGTACTTCCGCATCAACACGGTCCCCTTCTCTTCTCCGAACCGGTGGACCACCAAACGATAGTGACGCAGCATCACATCGCGTTGCTCCTCCAACGTGGGTTCCGGGGGAATCGGCTCACCGCGGAGGCCGGCCGCAGCCTGGGCGAACAACCAGGGGCGCCCCAGACAAGCCCGGGCAATCATCACGCCATCGACCCGATAGCGATCAAAAGCCCGAACAACACTTTCAGCCGAATCGAGATCTCCGTTGCCAATTAGCGGAATCCGATGCACGTGATCTTTGATCTCGCTGATCCGATCCCAATCGGCGTGACCGCGAAACATATCCTGGGCCGTCCGCCCGTGGACCGTCAGTGCGGCGGCGCCCGACTCCTCGACCACCCTGGCAACATCGTTGCAGTTGATGTTGTCGCGAGTGCAACCCAAGCGGATCTTGGCGGTCACGGGCGTCGGAGCGCACGCCTGAACGAGTCGGCTGATGATTCGTGACAT
>JARFQX010000035.1 GCA_029287555.1 Rubripirellula sp.
TTCACCCTTCATCCTTCAAACTTCACTCTTCATCTTTTCAAACTTTGCTCTTCAATAGTTCTGGAATGACGCGGGCTGGGAGCACGCCGGTGAGGCGTTGGTCAAGGCCCTGGAAGCGGTGGGTGAAGCGTTCGTGGTCAAAGCCCAGCAGGTGCAAGATCGTGGCATGGAAGTCGCGAATGTGAATGGGGTCTTTGACGATGTTGTAAGAGAAGTCATCCGTCTCCCCATAGATCGCGCCTCCCTTAGTGCCCCCACCGGCCATCCACATCGTGAAGCAGCGGGGGTGGTGATCCCGACCGTAATTCTCCTTCGTCAGTCTGCCCTGGGTATAGATCGTTCGTCCAAACTCTCCGCCCCAAATCACGAGCGTTTCATCTAGCATGCCGCGTTGCTTGAGGTCTTCGAGCAACGCATAGCAGGGTCGGTCAACGTCGCGGCACTGGTCGGGCATGCGACCCGAGATGTTCGAGTGGTGATCCCAATTATTGTGATAGACCTGGATGAATCGCACGCCGCGCTCGGCAAGACGTCGGCACATCAAAGCGGTATTGGCAAACGTCCCGGGCTTCTGTGCCTCTTCGCCATAGAGTTGGAACGTGTGCTCGGATTCCTGTCCCAGGTCCGTCAATTCCGGCACGCTCGCCTGCATCCGGAACGCCATCTCGTATTGCTGAATACGGGTGCGCGTTTGTGGATCCCCAAGGGACCGATAGGTCATCTCGTTGAGTTGGTTCAACCCGTCGATGGAACGTTTGCGAAGTGCATCGGGAACACCGGCCGGATTGTTGATGTAAAGAATCGGATCACCCTTGCTGCGAAAGGAAACTCCCGCGTGTTCACCGGGCAGGTAACCGGCGCTCCACAAACGTCCCGAGATCGCCTGTTCCTGTTCCCGGTTGCGGGGAACGGCCACCAGGACCACGAAGGCGGGAAGATTTTCGTTGTCGCTGCCCAGGCCGTACGATGCCCAGGACCCTAGACACGGGCGTCCCGTCACTTGGTTGCCGGTTTGCAGCGCCGCGATCGCCGGTTCGTGGTTGATCGCTTCGGTGTGAAGGCTTCGCATCCAGCAGATTTCGTCTGCCTTCTTGGCCAGATTCGGGAGCAAATCCTGATTCATCCACATCCCGCATTCGCCCGCCTTGGCAAATTTGTACTTCGACGGGGCGATCGGAAAGCGCGCTTGGCCGCTGGTCATCGTCGTCAGCCGTTGTCCCATGCGGATCGAGTCAGGCAAGTCTTTGTCAAACCATTCCCGCATCACCGGCTTGTAGTCAAACAGGTCCATCTGGGAGGGGCCACCAACCATGTGAAGATAAATCACACGTTTCGCCTGGGGCGGAAAGTGCGGACCAATCGGCGCGACTTGCTCCGCCGATGCTTGCAAGTCGGGGATCAAGGACGCGACCGCGGCGCTGCCAAGTAGATTGCGACCGGTGGTAAAGAACTGGCGTCGATTCTGCAGGTTCATTTTGAATTGGAAGTTGCGAGGGGTGAGTTGCGAGTGGCGAGAGGCGAGTGGCGAGAGGCGAGGGGTGAGTGGCGAGGGGTGAGTGGCGAGGGGTTAGTAGGGAAGCGTGTCGGGGAATTCGAAGTAGGCCGAATCAAGCGAAGCGCCGATCCGGCACCAAACAACGATTCGACGCCGAGCGAAAGCCTTTGCCGGATCGGCGTCGCTGCGCTCCTTGATGCCGGCCTACACGTTGAATTGCCAGTATCTCCCGCTACGGAATTTCCGGACACCCTCGACTATGGACTACGGACTATGGACTACTTATTCAGTGCTTCGTCGAGATTCATGATCTGGTTGCATACCAGGGTCCAAGACGCGAGTTGGGCCGGGTCAAGTTTATCGTCGACTGGCGATTGGCCGGTTTCGATCAACGCTCGCGCGTCCTCGGGGTGGTCCCGGTAGTAGTCGAGGTACATTCTTTGGTCAGCGAAAACGACCCGTTCTTCGTTGTCGCTAAGGGGTCGCGCGAGGATACGCTCGGCGATCAGGTCGGCGATCGCTGAGCACCCGTCACCACACTGCTTCAGGGCGAGGGTGGCCAGACCACGGGCAGCTTCGACGAACGTTGGATCATTCAACGTCACCAGGGCCTGCAAAGGAGTATTCGTGCGTTCCCGACGAACCGTGCAAACCTCGCGACTGGGCGCGTTGAACGCCTCCAGGTTGGGCGGCGGTGCCATCCGTTTCCAAAAGGTGTATAGCGATCGCCGATACAGATCCTCGCCGGTACTTGGCTCGTAGATTCGGGTATTCCCTTCGGGCAGGCCGACGACGTCCCAGATCCCTTCGGGCTGGTAAGGTTTGACGCTCGGTCCGTACATCTTCTTGGACAGTAGACCACTGGCGGCGAGCGCGCTGTCACGCAGCATTTCGGCGTCCATGCGAAAGCGGGGGCCACGTGAGAGCAACGCGTTGTCGCGATCCCGTTCCAACTTATCCTCCGTCACCTTGGATCTTTGTCGATACGTCGCGCTCATCAGCATCGTCTTGAATAGCCACTGCACATCCCAACCGTGATCTTGAAACTCAACCGCAAGGGTGTCCAACAACTCAGGGTGAGTCGGCAGGGCTCCCATCACGCCAAAATCTTCGGCCGTTGTCACGATTCCTGCGCCGAAAACTTGTTGCCAGAGGCGATTGACAGCGACTCGGGCCGTCAACGGATTGGCTGGGTCGACCAACCAGTTCGCAAGTCCGAGACGGTTTCGCGGCGCGTTTTCGGCCATCGGATGAAGTGCGGCTGGCGTCGCGGCCGTCACTGGTTCGCCCGGCCGGTCATACTCACCCCGCATGAGGATGTGCGCCATCGGAGTGCTGTCCGTTCGCTCCTGCTGGATGTGCGTCATGGGGCTTCGCGCCCGAATCGATTCCCGTTCCGCCTCGAGCTTGCTGACCCGATCGGCGAGCCCGGCGTATGTATCGTCCTCATTGGCCAGGTAATAGTTGAACGCGTCACGTTCCTGTTCCTTTGTCCGACCGTCCGCAGCCGTGCCGAGGTAATCCACAAGCGTCGGGTATTGGGAAAGCAGATTCACCTCGTGGGAAGTGAGCTGTCGATCGTAGATGCGCACATCCTGTACCGCTCCTCCGTTGAACACGGAACCTTGGCTCCGCTGTCCGATGCGAAGGGGGGTTTGCGTTCGCAGCGAAGCGTCCCCTTGAATGGTTCCGTTGTCAACGTTGACGGGTTGCTGCTTTCCGTCGACGAAGATCTTGACGCCACCGGGTCGACCGGAGCCGTCGTAAGTTGCGAAAACATGTTGCCAGACGCCGGGCTTCACCGCTCGTCCTCGCGTCGTCACTTTGATACTGTTGTCGGGCCACGTGTCGATGAGATGAACGGAGAATGAATTCCCGTTTTGCCAAAGGTCCCAGCCGCGAAACGAGGCGGCTTCATCCATCCTCGCAAGAATCGCGGCCGACGTCGTCGCGTTGGGTGTCTTGACCCAGGCTCCGTAGCTGAAGCTTCCGTCCCGATCGAAATCCGCGACGTCGCCCACTTCGAAGGTATTCTTAGTGGTGATGACCGGGGCGGAGCCAAATCTACCATCGTCGGTCCATTGCACCTCACCGTGCGTCGACAACTCTTTGATCTCGTCCTGCTTTCCGATCAGGGCGCGGCAAGGTTGTCCTTGGCCCTCATTGAGGGGCACGCGCAGGATCAAGCCATCGGAGGGCAGCTTCTTCTCAAGCTCCTGGACCGATGTCGATTCGGCCCACTGCTTGAACTCTTGGCGGGCGACCTTTTTCCGCTCATCCCGCCGCCCAATCGCTGCGGCGATCTCGCCGGGCAATTGATCCCATCGCTCCCCATCGGATTCAGCGGGCAGAACCAACACCGGACCTCGGCCATCCTTTGCATTGCCATCTTTGGGGCCTTGCGTTGTGTTGCGAA
>JARFQX010000040.1 GCA_029287555.1 Rubripirellula sp.
ACCCGAATCGAGCCGAAGAGTTGGCAAGAGACTGGTTGCTGGGCTTGCTTGCGATTGCCAGCTTCGCCAACGAAACATCGATCTCCGAGGCATTGCATCCAATTCCGAGGATCCGCGTGCTTGAAGGCATTCCCCCCAAGCACCCAAAGCAAGAAAACGAGAAGTCAAAGCTGTTGAAGTCGGTTCAACAGACCGCGGGGCTCGTTGAGCGAATCGACGCCGGTCCGTACGCCGCAGCCCTGCGTCCCGCCTACTATTTCACCGCCTGCGATGCGATGCTGCGGGACTATCTGATGTGGCCCCTCTACGCATCCGTAACCAAGCTACGAGATCCGCTGTTGCCCTATTTCGAACTCTGGAAGCACGGGGTCAAGTACCGAATCTTCGGGGAAAGCGGAGTCGATTTGTACCTTCCGCGTCACCACGGCTGATCGGGGCTCGAGTAAACTCTTGGGAAAGACAAGTTCTTTCCCTCCCGAGACCTCTTCCTATGCACAACGAAACGCTTTGCTTGTTTCGCATCTTGGTGCCCATCCTCGCTTTCGTCGGCACCTGCGGGCGACTCGATGCTCAGCAATCGGACCGCCCCAACATCGTGTTCATTTTCGCGGACGACCAATGTTTTAGTACGATTCACGCGCTGGGGGCGGACGAAATCGAGACTCCCAACCTGGACGCTTTGGCGCGGCGAGGAACGACATTTACGCACGCCTTCAACATGGGCTCATGGAGTGGAGCGGTGTGTGTGGCGAGTCGCACGATGCTCAACACTGGCCGCTTCGTCTGGAACGCCCACGCCGTTTACAAAGACTCGGAGCGAGAGCGGGAGCAGGGCCGTTGGTGGAGTGAATACTTCAAAGCCGCGGGCTATCGAACCTACATGACCGGTAAGTGGCATTGCCGTGCCGACGCGAAGAAAGCCTTTGACTTTGCCGAAGACATTCGTCCGGGAATGCCCAAAGCCGTGCAGGTCGGTTACAACCGTCCGGCCGCCGATGGCACCGATCTGTGGTCGCCGTCGGATCCAAAATTCGGCGGTTTCTGGGAAGGCGGTGTTCACTGGAGTGAAGTCGTGGCGAATCATGCCGAGACGTTCATGGAGGATGCCGCGCAACAGAACGAGCCCTTCTTCATGTACCTGGCCTTCAACGCGCCGCACGACCCTCGACAATCACCCCAATCCTACGTCGATCGCTATCCGGTCGATCAGGTTGCGGTCCCGGAGAACTTCCAACCGCTCTATCCGTTTGCCGACGTGATCGGCTGCGGCAAGAAATTGCGAGACGAACGCTTGGCTCCTTTCCCCCGCACGCCTTACGCGGTGCAAGTGCATCGTCGCGAATACTACGCGTTGATCACTCACATGGATGCGCAAATCGGTCGGATCCTTGAGGCACTCGAAGCGACTGGTAAGTCAAGCAACACGTGGATCTTCTTTACGGCCGATCATGGACTGGCCGTCGGACAACATGGCCTCTTCGGCAAACAGAACATGTATGACCACAGCGTGCGGGTGCCTTTCATGGTTGTCGGTCCGAACGTCGATGCCGGACGTCGCATCGATGAGCCGATTTACTTGCAGGATGTGATGCCGACGACGCTTGAGCTCGCGAAGATTGACAAGCCAGAGCATGTCGAATTCCACAGCATCCTGCCGTTGCTTGCTGGCGAGAACAGTCCTTACGAATCAATCTATGGGTGCTACCTGGAAAAGCAGCGAAGCATCCGAACCGATCAGCACAAGTTGATGGTTTATCCAGAAGCACCAGCCATACGTCTCTACGACATCCAGGCGGATCCGCTGGAGACAAACGACTTGGCCGGCGACCCAACCATGAAGCCGTTGGTCCGTGAGCTCTTCACGAACCTCGTCAACCTTCAGGGGGAGATGAATGACGATTTGAGCCTCGCCCACGTTTCCCCTTAAGACGTTTTTTTCTAAGCGACCTCACCTCGCCCTCCCGATTTGGAAGGGACGAATGCGGTCGCGGCAGGGGAGGGATTGATGCCCACACGCCGGTCGTCACCTGGCTGTCGGGTCCGGACCCACTGCGGGCCTGCGAGGGTCTGATTTTAGCGAGTTTCTAGACTCGGGCGTTTCGGTCAAGGCATTCCCAGCCTGGGCGGTCCTGGTCGTTTCCGAGCTAGTCAATTTTGGCCCCGCCCCCTAAGGTTTAGTGGGCCGCGAACCGGGCTCAGACAATTCGCACGATGGGTGTCCGATCCCTTTCCCCGCCCGTGTCCCCGTGTCCGTGTCCCCGTTTCCCAAACCAAACCACCTCCTTCCGGCTCCCACCCAGAACAAGCTTTCGTCTTTCAACCATGCAGCCATTCGATATTCACAACCGAACCCGCTTCATTTTCGGTGAAGGAACGGTTTCCAGATTGGGAGAGTTGGCCGCATCGTTTCGACCCCGCTGTGTGCTGGTCGTGAGCGATCGCGGCATCATGGAGGCCGGCCACGATGCGACGGCATTGAACTCGCTTCACGAGGCGGGTTTGGAGGTGGCATCGTTTCACGACTTTGCTGAGAATCCCACCTCGGCGATGGTCGACGCGGGTGTCCGCCGCGCGGCGGAGGTCCAGCCCGATTTGCTGGTTGGCCTTGGTGGCGGCAGCAGCATGGATTGCTGCAAGGGAATCAACTTCGTCTATTCCTGCGGCGGCACCATTCACGATTATCAAGGCGTGGGAAAAGCGACCTGCGACATGCTGCCCATGATCGCGATTCCCACGACGGCGGGGACGGGCAGCGAAGCACAATCGTTCGCGTTAATCAGCGATGCGGAAACGCATGCCAAGATGCCCTGCGGCGACCCTCGTGCTGCATGCCGGATTGCGATTCTCGACCCGGTGCTGACCTTCACTCAGCCCACCATGGTTACCGCCCTGACCGGCGTCGACGCGATCTCGCATGCGATTGAGACCTATGTCACGAAGCGACGCAACCCGATCTCAACGACCTACAGCCGACGGGCGTTCGGGATGCTCGCCCAAGGATTCTCCCGCGTACTCCGTGATCCAAATGATCTTGAGGCGCGAAGTCTGATGCAACTTGGCGCCTGCTTTGCCGGGATGGCGATC
>JARFQX010000053.1 GCA_029287555.1 Rubripirellula sp.
GTTAAGCCCCAACGGTGAGTTGGCCGCAGGTCTGACCAGGCTGTATCCAAACCCTGGTCCGAGATCTGGTTCGTTCTCTCTTATCAAAATCTGGTCCGTCAAAAAGAAGCAACTCGTGCACGAGTTTCGCGTTCGTGGGAAGGCTTACGAGATCGTGTTTAGTCCGGATGTATCCACCGTCGTTGCAGCCGACAGGACTGGAAATCTGGGATATACCACAACGATCAGGGCATGGAACCTTGTGGAGGGCTCAGAGCATGAGGTCGGTGCCTTCGGTCATGTAACCGACAAGTTGCATGTCAGCGCTGATGGCAGCCGCCTGGCGGCCATCGCATATCCTGACTACAGCTGGTTGAATTGCCATAGGGACTTCACTTTTAAACTGTGTGTTTGGCCACTCACCAGCGAGGCGGAGGCAATGAGAATCATCATTCCGAATGCGCTTGGCGATAACAAGGCAACATGTCTGCCAATGGATGAGTGGAGCAACGAGCGAAGACAGGAAGTACTTAGGCGAGTGACGCCAGTGCTGCGAGGTTTCAGTGCAGATGGAACACAACTCATCTGTGATTCTGAGACCGGCCTTCGCACGACCTATGATGCCCGGTCGGGGAAAATTCTACAGCACCCAAATGTGTGCGCTGTCAGCTTCTTCAAATCGATGTTGATGATCGCCCTGAATCAAGTCCCCGCGGATGTGAAGTCGTTGACCATTGAGATCACGCCGCACGAAAAACCAATCCTCTGCGAACGGGACGAGGACGGCTTGTGGCGGATGGATACAGATACAAATAACGGGTTCGGGGTTGATGATGAGCATTTCGTGTCCGTGATGAAAGGCGTCAAGATGAAGGAGCACATTGCAATGCGCCTCGGACTGAAAGACGACACGAACGTTGCGGAGCTTTCGTCGTTCAGACATCCCCTGGGCGTAATCAAGATTAAGCGTGAGGAGACGGGACTGAAGTTTCAGCTCGAGGAGGTCACGGATGGAACAGAGCCTGGCGAGACACTGCAGGCAGGCGAGGTGCGGTGGGCAAATCCGTCCAAACGGTGACGAGAATTTACTTATCTGCTTCCGCAAAACTGCGATCATCGAACTCATTTCAAGAATGCGCGTGATCGTGTGGGGCCTCCAAGTTGGCGGCGTCCGGCACGCATATCGACTCGACGATGGGAACTTGCTGATCATTACCGCGAAGAGATTTATGGAAGTCTCGCCAAACGGAACTGAGGTCTGGTCCAAAGAAATCACAACAACATCCGGAGGCATCCGCCGTTAGCACTGACACGAGAACGGATTGTGCTAAACGAACCAGTGGTCAAAACCCATGGCAGAAGACAACCCCTACGCGTCGACTGCGTCAAACAGCAATGCGACGCGAGACTCTCGATGGACACTTCGCGATCATCTAGGGCTGACGCTGTTTTTGTCGATCCTTCTCGGCATGATGAGCGGCCTCGCCGTTCTAGCCTTCACGATCGCGGTCACGGCACATAGAGGTGTGCCACCGGTTGGATATTACACTTTGGGACCAGCAACCTGGCTTTGGCGATGGAGTGTGGGCGCGCCGTCTGTCTTCGCGTTAGCCGGTGCCACGTGCGTCACCTGGATTGCGTACTGGTGGTTTGCTTTGGCCGGCACGGCGAAGCTGCCTGCCATCGCTCGCCTAATCGCGATCACGTTGTTTCACGTGTTATCCGTCGTACTTTTCCAATTGGTGTTCGGACTCCCATGAATCCGCGAGAAGCAGGTGGCTACCGCGCACTCTTGGGTATCGTATTTTGACGCGATGGTCTACCGTAACTTGGGGGCGTTCAACGAACCCTGGTTTGCCACTCGCGATCGATCCTCCATAAGAGAAATCGGGGAGTGGCGGTATATCTGAGGTACTCCAGGTACCACGAGCAGTACTACTTCGATGCGGATGGCGACTTCCGCAATAGATAACCTTGAGCGCAGAAATCTCTGGCATACAGCAGCGGAACAAATGCATGCAGCCACCCATTAGGTCTCGGAGATGAAGCCATGAACGCACTTGGATACACCCTTGTTTTAGCCGCTCTAGCGGGATTCATCGCGCTGCTTTCTCTCTGGCTCGTCGCGGAGAATCGTTGGTCAAAGCGTTCGCGGATCATCTTGGGCTCTCTGACGATCCTCACAACCATCCCGGTCACCGCGCTGGTGGCAGTCGCCGTGACTCAGCTTGGCGACCAATCCTACTACGCGGCGTCCGTTCGGACACTGCTGGACGAGACCGTCGCTGCACTGGAGTCCGGTGAGCCTGATCTTCTCCAGCGACTCAAGACCTTTCGAGAAAAACAGATGTTGACGTACGAATCACGAAGCAACCTCCTCGAGAACGCCCGAGCTTTCAGAGATGATGGCGAGGCCCTGCGGAATATCGGGCGAGATAGTTATCGTCGCGGTCGGTAACGTGTGAGCAAGTCATTAGATGGGTCACGGCTGCTTGACTCTCGGGAAAGCTCGATCGCAACGGCGGTTAACTTGCCTTAACACGGTTGCGCAGTCTGGCTCGTAACCTGCCGAAGTTGGACCAGCTTCGGCGGCGGAGCCGATCCGCTTGGCCACTTCGGTCCCTGACACCTCGGCAAGTTGCCCGGTTCGACGCAGACTTCTCCCAAAATGGGACCGAAAATCGGGGAAACTGCAGCGAAGCGATCGGGCCAAGTCCGCGAAGTCGATGCAACTTCCGACCGCACGAAACATCACCAGAGCTTGAGCCGTTAAAGGCCAGCAAAACACCCTTGCTGCTAAGCTACTTATGGATGTCGAATGTCTTGGATCAGATTCGTCCTTGCGTTGGACGGCCGTATGTGGACCGGCACCGCAGCTGTGTGGGGGCTGCCGTTAGCAATGGCCGCGGCTACCAGATTTCGTCTACGGGTCCGTCGCATTCTTGCACGTATACGTCAGCGGCCTTTCTCCAAAAGTCCGGATCTCCCTGACATGGTGAATTGAATTCGTCGTCCATCGCGGCAAACGGCGATGGAATTGACTTCGCATCTGCAGGCGGCAAGACGGCCAACCGTTTTACCCGTTCCCTGGGATATACAGGTCCGAAGAACACCATTGCCGATTGGAGCGAGTTCTCCCATGCACGAAGCCCTATCTCATTGAACGCACGCAAAGCCTCGGGCGCCATCATGCCGGTGGAATTCCTGAAGAACTGAGCGAACCCACCATTAAACACTTCCGCTTGACACCAATGAGCCGCGAAGAGATTGCGACCAACCACCTCCGCGCTGGCAAATTGCTCTAGAAAATCGTGTTCGCTGCCGCCAAAGTCTATAGCGCTCCAAACATTTGCTAGTCGCGACATGTAGAGGGCACCAGGGCCACTCGGCGTGTGAGAAAAGAAGAAGATCGGCTTTTCAAAGACACCGGATAAGACAATCAACTTCTGCACGCCTTTGCCAAACTTGCGAATACACGCGTTCACTTCCGCCGATTCTGAATTCACCGCG
>JARFQX010000138.1 GCA_029287555.1 Rubripirellula sp.
CCCCGCGCGCCACCAAGCGGCACCAACGCGCACTTGGCGGTACGCTCGGGAGCTGCCTCGGATCGCTCGCCGCTCCTCGAAACGTCTTGCGATGCAACTTCCTCGGTCAAATCCCCCGCCGCATGATCCTCCGCGGAACCGCCCGAACTTTCACCGACCGGACTTTCACCGACCGTGGCATCGAACAACTCAGCGACAACGGACGAGAGTGACATCACGGAGGGATCGTCAAATAGCGCCGTTGCCGGTATCTCAATCGCCAGTTTCGATTCCAACTTGGACCGCAACTCCATTCCCATCAAGGAATCAAGTCCAAAGGAAGCCAGCGGTTGATCCACGTCGATGGAATCGTTATCGATGCCCATCGTCTCAGCCAGCGCGTCCAAGATCACCTTTTGGACCTCCGCAGCTCGTTCCGAAGGATTGATCTCCTGGAGCCGCTTGACGAGTTGCGGATCGCCCGCCGGGGCACCTTGCTGCAGTTTGCCCGGCATCACCTTGGTGCGAATGGAAGCCAATTGGCTGGGAACCCGTCCCGGCAGTTTGGACAGCAGCTTTTCCCAGTTGATGTCCATGATTGCCAAGTTTGTGGCCTCGGCACGAATCGCACGATCGAGCAAGTCGATCGCGTCGTGCGGCGCCAGCGGGATCATGCCCCGTTCGCTCAGCTGACGGCGAACGATCGCATCGGCTGCCATCCCCTCCTGGTCCCACGGTCCCCACGCGATCGAGGTTGCGGGTAGACCAAGCTGGTGACGGAGATTGGCAAGCCCGTCCAAGAACGCGTTACCCGCCGCGTAGTTCGCTTGCCCGGGAGACCCGATCGTTCCGGCAATCGAGGAGAACAAAACGAAGAAGTCCAGCGGCGACGTAATCAGCCGGTGCAGGTTCCACGCGCCTTGAGCTTTCGGCGCCATGGCCCGTTTCAACTGGTCCAAATCCATCGTTTGGATCAAACCGTCATCCAAGACTCCCGCGGCGTGGATGACTCCTCGTATTGGAGGAAACGAATCGGGGATGGTCTCGATCGCGTCGGCCAGGCTTTTATCGTCCGCGACATCACCACGAATGAAGGCAATCGAGACGCCGGCTGTCCGCAGATTGTCCAGCTTCGCCTTGTCTCCATCATCAAGTTGTCGTCGCGACAGGATGGCGAGATGTTTCCCGCCGCGGTGGATCACCCACTGGGCCACTTGCCTGCCGATCGCCCCCAGTCCGCCGGTGATCAAAACGGTTCCCTCACCGTCCCAGACCGGCAACGACGTTGCTGATGACGGTTCCCCATCGCTTTGGTCCGACTTGGTTCCGCGGTCGGCGAAGGACACGACAACCTTGCCGATATTCTTCCGCTGCGCCATGAATCGAAACGCGCCGGCGACGTCGGACGGCGGAAATGACTCGAGCGGTAAAGGCCGATAGACTCCATCGGCAAAGTGAGGCATCACCTCGTCATACAGGCTGCGAATCTCATCGGGCTTTTGACGCAGCATGCGATCCAAGTCGATCGCGAAATAAGAAAGGTTGTCCTGGAACGGCCAGAGTCCAATCCGACGGTTCTGGTAAATGTCTGTCTTGCCAATTTCAAGAAACCGACCGTAGGCGGCCATAATTGAGAGGCTCTTGGTGATCGCATCGCCTTGCATACTATTCAACACGACGTCGAAACCCTTGCCGGACGTGATTTCCATGATCTGGTCGGCAAACTCGAGCGATCGTGAGTCCATCACATGCTGGACGCCGAGCGATCGCAGAAACTCGCGTTTTCGTTCACTTCCGGCGGTGGTAAAGATCTCGGCACCAATCGACTGCGCGATTTGAATCGCCGCCTGTCCGACGCCGCCCGCACCCGCATGGATTAGGACCCTTTCGTCCCGACCTAACCGGGCGAGCTTGCAGAGCGCGTGATGGGCCGTCAAAAACGTGATCGGAATGGTTGCGGCCTGGTCGTCCGAGATGTTCTCGGGGGTCGGCACCACCGCGTACTCAGCCGTGGTTGTGTGCGAGGCAAAGCTGTACGGTGCCACACCCATCACCCTTTGGCCGACCTGAAAGCGATCGACCTGCGGGCCGATGCGCGAGACCACACCGGCGCACTCAATCCCCAGCGGAACAACCTTGTCCTTGATTCCGGGGTACAGGCCGAGAGCCTTGAGCACGTCACTGAAATTCAATCCGGTGCTTTTTACTTCGATCTCCACCTCGCCAGGCTGCAACGAACTTGGCGAGATCGGGACGTAGTGCAAATCGTCGAAACCGGCGGAGTCACCCAGTCGCAGGCTGAAATACTTGGAGGACGGAACCTTCGCTTGAGCGCCGTGCTGAATCGAATCCAATCGATCCGGAACCTCGTCCAAACGTGCAACGAAGCGTTCGCCACCGCGAAGCGCAATCTGGTCCTCCTGGTCGCCATGGATCAATTCTTCAAACAAGCCGTCCGCGGAAGCTTGGGGCGATTGCGAGGGATCGAGATCAACCAGGCGGCACGATACTTGAGGCGTTTCAACCAATGCGACTCGGCCAAGTCCCCAAAGCGCGGCCTGGTCGGGGGAAACTTGATCGTCGCTATCAACCGCGCTGCCGCCCCGCGTCACGAGGACGGTCCGATCCACCTTGCAGCCCCGCATGTTCGCGATTGCTCGCAGCATCAACAACGCGCGACTGCAATTCGATATCGCCAACTCTCCTTGTGGACCGTCCTCGCAAGAGGCAACTCCGCGAAAATCAACGACGGATACGGCCGGCGTGGAATCGTCGGCGATCGAACGGACGAGGACCTCGTAATCCGAATATCGAAGCGAGTTCACCTGGCAAGCGTTCCAGCGGTGATCGGATTCCAGCTGTTCAAAACCGGATCCCTCATGGACCAAGGTTACCGCATTGCCGTCGTTGACAAGCCGAGTCGCAATCTCGGTCGCCAAACCATCCGAATCAGCGAATACCAGCCAGCGGCGCGAGGTTCGATCGACATCTTCGATAGCTTTAGGATGCCATTGAAGTTCGTAAAGCAGATGACGTTTGCGTGGACCCGTACCGGCCGAGCGTTGCCTTGAAACGCGTTGGACACGAGCTCCCTGGATTTCCGCGACGACTTCTCCCTCGTCACCAAGCAGTAAGATGTCCATCAGATACGAGTCCGTCTCGGTCTCGGAGTCTCTCAACTGTGCGTGAGCCCAGAGCCGGCCACGATTGCTTCGACCGTAGACAGTTACCCTCTCGGCAGCGGTGGGCAAAACCAAATCCGTGCTCGCCGCGGATTGGGAATCGAACAGGACTCCAGCGATTGCCTGCAGACATCCGTCCAGAACGGCTGGGTGCAACGAGTACACCGCCGATTCATTGCCAAGGGCATCGTCAAGCTCAAGCCGAGCCAGCGACTCGCCTTTTCCGGACTGCAACTCCTCGATCACCTGAAACTTAGGTCCATATCGCAGCCCGCTGGCCGACATCATTTCATAAAAACGTTCGCGGCCAATCCGCTCGGACATCCGGCGATCGATCTGTTCGCGGTCCATCGGATCGGGAGCCCCATTCTTTCCGCTGCGATTGTGAAGCGTGCCCGATGCATGCAACGTCCACGAGTGGCTGCCGTTTTGATCGACGGTGTCCGGCCGGCTGTGCACCTCAAAGCTGCACTGGCCCCGTTGCTCGGGCCCGACTTGCACTTGCACGACGCGCCGCTGTTGATCCGAAAGGAGCAGGGGTTGCTCAATGGAGAGCTCCGTTACCGCGTGGTGACCCTCGCCGAAAAGGGTCTTGGCGACCGAGATGGCTTGATCGATGTACGCCGCAGCCGGAACGACCGGGCTCTGGTCCACGCAATGGTCGGCCAACCAATCCGGTCGCTGCGCATCGATGGTGACCTCAAAGATCGTCT
The DNA here is from genome assembly GCA_029287555.1 of Rubripirellula sp. GTDB lineage: Bacteria > Planctomycetota > Planctomycetia > Pirellulales > Pirellulaceae > Rubripirellula. The sequence continues at coordinate 3,875 of JARFQX010000138.1, forward strand.
TGTCACCGGCAACCGGCAGCCGACTGCCCAGCAAGGGATGAACATCCCCGCTCGCCGAAAAGACCGGACGAATGCGTTGACTGACCCGATGCGACATGTCGTACCAGTGCGACTGGGCTTCGAACGGGTAAGTCGGCAGCACTTTGCGCCGGCGCGTAAAAGGCTGATCGAACGAAGTCCAATCGACGTTCGCGCCGCGAATGTAGAGTTCAGCCAACGCCTCGGTGATCACGTCCCAATCATCGCGTCCCTTTCGCAGCGACGGCAACCAAGCCGTCTCCTTGCCATCACCGATGCGGCTAGCCAAGCTGCAAAGCGTTGTTCCCGGTCCGATCTCAATGCCGGCTTCGAGCGGTATCGCCTCCAGCGTCTCGAGTCCGTCAACAAAGTTCACCGTGCCGCGCAGATGTTGTCGCCAATACGCCGGACTGCAGATCTGCTCCCCGACCCGTTGACCCGTGAAGCTTGAAACGAGAGGAATTTTGGGGAACTGGTAAGTCACCTCTTCGGCGTGCTGCTCGAACTCATCGAGGATTGGATCCAACAGGGGCGAGTGCATCGCATGCGAGACTTCCAACGGCTTGGATTTGATCCCAGCCGACGCGAACTGCTCGAGCAGTTCGACCACGGCTTCGGTGCGGCCCGAGATCACGACATTTTGCGGACCATTGTGGACGGCAATCGAAACGTCCTGTTCATAAGAACGAATGAAATCGGCAACCCGGCTCCGCGGGGCCATCACGGCTGCCATCATTCCGTTGCGAGGAAGCGATTGCACAAGCCTCGCGCGATGCGAGATCAGCCTTAGTCCATCTTCCAGAGAAAAGACGCCCGCCTCGCAAGCGGCAACGTAATCGCCAATGCTATGCCCAATCATCACGGCGGGCTCGATGCCAAACGACCGCCAGAGTCTCGACAACGCATACTCGATCGCGAATAACGCAGGCTGAGTGTAAAGCGTTTGATGCAACGGAGCGTCTTCGCCGCGATCCTCAAACATCACGTCGGTCAACGCGAGAGGCAGGTGATCGGCGAGAATGGATTCACATCGTTCGATTGCTTGCCGAAAGAGTGGATGAGTCTCGAACAACCGTCGCCCCATGCCGACAAATTGCGAACCTTGCCCCGTAAACAGAAAAGCGACTTTCGATGCACGATCGCGCCGCACCTTACCGGTCTTCACGCCCCTGACTGCATCACCGCTCGCGAAACGCTGGAGCGACTCGCGCAGGGCGCCGGCGTCGGCTGTCGGGATTGCAAGCCGATGATTGAAGTGCGATCGCCCCACAGCAAGTGTGTGACACGCATCGGCCACCGCGTACTCATTCCCATCGACGATCGATCCGCTGATTCGACTCGCCAGCTCGCGAAGACGTTCGGGTGACTTGGCCGAGATGGCAAACACGTGCTTGGATCGATCGGGCTCCGATCGTTCCGGCGCCTGCGGCGCCGGTGCTTCCAACACCAAGTGAGCGTTCGTTCCACCAAAACCAAAACTGCTCACACCGGCAAACGGAGCGTCGTCCAGGGCGTCCCAAGGCACCGATTCCTGAGCGATGCGCAGTCGACTCCGCCCCAAATCGATGTGCCGATTCAACTTCTCGAAATGAGCCTGTCCGGGGATCATCCGATGGCGAAACATCAGGATCGTCTTGATGAGCGAAGCCATCCCGGCAGCCGTCTCGGTGTGCCCAACGTTCGCCTTGACCGATCCCACGTAGCAAGGTCGCTTTTGCTCCCCACGAGGATCCGCGAAAACCTCCGCCAGTGACTGAAGTTCAATCGGATCGCCCAGCGGTGTCGCCGTCCCATGCGCTTCCACGTAGGAAACATCGTCCGGGCTACGCCGCGCGTCTCGCAAAGCCTCGCGAATCACCTTGACTTGTGCCGATCCGTTGGGAGCGGTGATGCCGGACGTCATCCCGTCCTGGTTCACGGCACTGCCACGAATGCTACCGAGGATCAGATCGCCGGCACTGACCGCGTCGGACAGCCGCTTGAGAATCACGACCCCGCAACCCTCGCCCCGTACATATCCATTGGCCCGGTCATCGAAGGGCCGACACTTGCCGTCGGCGGACAACATATGAGCTTGAGAGAACGCCAGCGTTGTCTCTGGCGTCAAAATGGCGTTGACACCCCCGACAATTGCGGTGTCGCATTCCTTTGCCCGCAGGCTGCGTATGGCCAAATGGGCTGCGACCAAAGAAGAGGAACAGGCGGTGTCGATCGACAAGCTTGGGCCACGAAGATCCAACGTGTAGGAAATTCGGTTTGCGGCAATGCTCAGCGCGTTGCCCGTCCCCGAATAAGCGGTGATCTGTTCAAAGTAGTTATCCAACTGGACCGGGACCCGCGAATAGTCAACGCCCCCCACGCCGACAAACACTCCCGTGGCCGACTCGCGGATTTGCGAGGGAGCCAACCCTCCGTACTCCAACGCTTCCCAAACAACTTCGAGCAACAATCGATGCTGGGGATCCATCTTCTCCGCTTCGCGCGGCGAAATTCCAAAAAAAGCCGCGTCGAAACGATCGATGTTCTCCAGAAACCCGCCCCAGCGAGTCGTCATCTTGCCCGGCACGCTTCCGGTGGGATCGAAGAAAGCGTCAACGTCCCACCGCGACTCAGGGATTTCGCCCGTCATCACCGACCGGTCGTGAATCAGCCGCCAATAGTCCGCGACGCTTGCAGCGCCGGCAAACCGACACCCAATTCCGACGACGGCGATTGGCTCGGAGACCTCGCCCGACTCGCCAAGTACCTGTTTCAGCAGGGCGAGCTTCTGAGGAGACAGCCGGGCGATGCGCTCGGAAGTCGAATTCATTACCTGGTTTCCTCCAAGCGCGATCGCGCAGAAAGAAACGCGGCGACCTCTATTTCGGGCATGGGTATTTGAGCCAGCAGTTGATTCAGCGAGCAATCAGCCGGGGATGCCGACGGCGGTTGCCCGGGTGCAGCTTGTTGGCCGGTCATCAAATCCGCAATACGGGGGATCCTGGATCGCATCGACTTCATGAAGGATTGATGTCAAAACAAAGCTGCATCTCAGACTCCTGCCCCAGTGCAGGAGAGGTCCGCGACGACATGAAAATGAACAAACGAACACTACCTGGATCCCAGGCAACCTAATGAACTACGTATTTTACCACGCTTGACAGTTTATCCACTCCAATCGCCGCGGGAAGAGACAAGCCAGTAAATGCTGATAATGCCCAGGGCTTTGTCAGAACTGAAAAATGGGGTTCAACTGGGTCGGGAAAAGGGGTCAGACACCAAGAGCCGGAACGGCCCTTCGGGTGCTTCGCACTTTTGGTGTCTGACCCCTTTTCCCGGCTGACCCCTTTTCCCGGCCCGGCCTTAGCATTCGGGGCGAAGTCCGGCAGCGAGGCGATTCGCCTGCCTGCTTCTCGCAAAATGA
>JARFQX010000295.1 GCA_029287555.1 Rubripirellula sp.
CCAGTCCATCAGTCCGAGAGCTGCGATTTTGATATTTCGTGGGAAGCTTGAATCGCGTATTTAGGAACGAATAGAGGTCGGTTGGTACTCGACACGGACAGCGCACGAAGCGATCGGGTACGACCATCCAGGCAGTTCGCGAACCGACCGCGTCGCCTGAGACCGGTTGGCGTCAAACGCACGGATTAAAGGAACCAGAGCCATGACCGATGGAACATCAGCATCGATGCTCCCGACGCAACCATCGATGCTCCCGGCGCAGCAGCGCACCCCCAAAGACTGGCTTGGTCAGCAACTAGGTGGATACCAGATCAATGAGATCCTTGGAGTCGGCGAGAAAGGCTTGGTCCTCAAGGCGCACGATGCCTCGATCGAACGTAACGTCGCGATCAAAATCTTGACGGAAGATCTTGCAAGTGACGAGACCGAGCGAACCCGATTTCTAGCTGAAGCGAAAAGTGCCGGAAAGTTTAATCACGCGCACACGGTAACCATCCATGAAATCGCCCAGCAGGGCGACATATCGTACATCGTCATGGAAATCGTCTCGGGCGGTAGCACGCAAGATTACTTAGACACCAACGGCGCGTACTCGGTAAGTGATGCGACCAAAATCATCATTGATGCCAGCAAAGGACTTGCGGCGGCGCATCAAGCAGGCTTTGTCCACCGGGATATTAAGCCCGCGAATCTGCTGCTCACGGAAGACGGCATCGTGAAGGTTTCCGATTTTCGGCTTGCTAAACAGACTTCCTCGCAGGCCGCGTTGAAATTGACACTCGCCGGGCAAGTCATCGGAACACCACACTTCATGAGTCCTGAACAATGTGAATTCGATGAAGTTGATGCTCGAAGCGACATCTACTCAATGGGTGCGACCTATTACAGCCTATTGACGGGAAAACGCCCGTACGAGGAAAAGAAGAACGACGCTCAGGTCATGCTGGCCCACGTGGGCGCCGAACCGCCCGACGCGCGGAGCGTCAATCCGGACGTACCTGATGCGTGCGCCCAAATCATTGAACAAGCGATGGCCAAGGATCCTGAGCAAAGGTACGCATCGCTGGACGAGATGCGAGAGGATTTGGAAGCGGTCTTGGAATCCTTTTCGTGGGAATGCGGGTGAACCGAGGCGACAACAATCGGAATGTCTGATAGACGATGGCAGATCCTTCACATTTTCGGACAGACTTGGATTCCGACCGAGAAGCCGTGGCCATCATGGTCCACGGAACGTTTAGTGCCGCAGACGAAGATGAGGGTGATCGCTGGTGGCAATCCGCCAGTGATTTTGCTCAAAGACTTCAGTCGCTGCTGCCCGCATCTGTGCGAGTAGCCAAGGAGGGTGAAGTCTTTCATTGGTCGGGGGCGAACAGCGAACGAGCTCGAAGCAAAGCAGCGGCCAATCTCTTACGACACCTGCACAAGTTGGAAGAGCAGGGCCACGACTACCATCTGATTGGACACAGTCACGGCGGCTCCGTTATTTGGAACGCCTTGCAGTTTTCGGTCTTGGTCAAACGTCCTCTCAAGGGGCTTCGGAGCTGGACGACGGTTGGAACGCCGTTCTTGCAGCATCGCGGTCAGGGAACGCTAAGCATCAAGAACCTGATAAGCCTGATCATCGGGCTGATTCTCTTGTTTCCGGCGACTTGGGCGCCACGACGATTGCTCATCACGCTTCGCGACATCGCAACCAACAATCCAGCCGGCGTCGTCTTGGAATCGGACGAAGCGGCAGGCTACTCCAATATCCTACGTGCACCGGTTTTGTCCTTAGTCGAAGGTTTTGGCGTCAAGGTGGACCACCGTCCAGACGGTGTGGTGATCGGTAGTTTTGATCCCAGCGGGGATCAGACTCTGGCCAAATACTACTTGGCGACCCCGGAAGGCCTTTTTCTATTAATTCTGATGCTCGGTCTTTCTTACGTTTTTGTGCACGTTGCCTTACTATGCATCAGCCCGGCCATTGAAGCCTATCGCATTCGACTCGAACAGCGATTGAAGAAACGCGCGTTTGGCGTGTATGGTGCTCGTTGGCTCGGAATTTCCTCACCGGACGACGAAGCAATCAACGGTTTACGGGCGACACTGAGCATCTCGGTGTCCTTCGTCAGCAAAATGATGCCGCGTGAAGTTGTATTCCTGTCGGACATTCTTGCGCTGCTCTCGCGACCTTACTACTGGTTGGTTGCGCCACTTTACAACTGGTTTGTGTATCCGGCGGTCGATTCTCAGGTTCGTCGTCTCGTGATTCGTGCCGCGCAAGGCAATGACCGGCCAAATGCTTTTCTAATCGATGTAACGCCCACCCCGCTGGTTGAGACCGCTGACGCAGTTCCTCCCTTCTTGCCAGCTCTGTTGAACGTCAAGCTGCTAGCTTTCGCCAACCGACACGCCCACGAACTGGTACCCAAGCTCCGAGGACTTATTGCACAGAGCTCATTCGCGTCCGGATTGGAACTCTTTGGAGAGCGGCTCTCGGGCAAAGAACTGGTGCACACGTCGTACTTTGAGCATGCAGAGATTTTGAAACTAATCGCTGCCAACATGGCCTGTGATTCAAGTGAGATCGAACGTGCGTCGAGACTTAAGGCCATGCCTCCCTGGCTGAGACGCTGGTTCCTATCGTTTAAGAGCGGAGTGAACGCAATGCCCGAGCAGGGCAGCAACGCGGCTGTCGCTTATTCCATCTCAGAATCGACGCCGGCTAAGCAAAAGACCGCGTAACGCGAATCTGAAACATCCTCGTGGATTCAACGGAAAACGTCTTCCTTCACTCAATCATTGTTCGTGTTGACCTTGTACTCAGTCGTCTCCAGAAGCGAACTTGGCTTTCCAGCCGATTGCGTCTCTGATTTGATCGCTACCGCGGTGTCATTCTGAGAAAGCGAAGTCGCGGTCGAGGACACGTTGGCCTTCCACCAAGCCCGGGCCTGACCAGCATCCCAGGGTTTCACTTGGGCAAGCGCCGCGAGTTGCTCACCGAGCTCAATGGCGTCGCCGGGTCGGTCCAGGGGATTCTTAGCAAGGCACCTGAGCACCAGATCGTCGAGCTCGCCGGGTAGATCTGGCCGAATGGATGATGGTGTCTGCGGCTGCTTCGAAATGTGCTGGAGCAAAATCTTCATGGCACTGGGGGCTTGAAAGACTTGCTGCCCCGTCAACAACCAGTAAGCCACACAGCCTAGACCGTAAACATCCGAGGCAAACGTCACCGCTTCTCCCTGGGCAGCCTCAGGAGAGATGCAGGTGGGACTACCCGTGATGACACCTTCCGACGTCGCGGTGTGATCGGAGTTGGTGTTGCTGCGCACGATTCCAAAATCGAGCACCTTCAGGAAATCACATTGTGTTCCCAGCTTGCAGGCAAACAAATTCTCCGGTTTGATGTCTCGGTGCACGAGTCCGGCCTGGTGTGCCTCGCCCAAGGAAAGGCAGGCCTGACTTAAAAAGTGGATTGCCCTGCCCACGTCAAGCGTCCCAAATTGCTGAACCAACGTGTGCAAGTCGAGTCCCTCGAGGTACTCCATGACGTAGTAGAAGTCGCCTTCGTCGGTCACACCGAAATCATAGAGCTCCACCGTGTGCGGCGAACGGAGTTGGGCGGTCGCCTTGGCCTCCCGTTGAAACCTCTCTTCAAGCATCTCACGCGTCTTGGGATCACGTCCCATCGCAGCCTGCCGGATGAGTTTAACCGCCGAGGGACGGGCCAGCAGGGAGTGTTGGGCCAGCCAAACCTCGCCCATTCCTCCTTCGCCCAAGTGCCGCTGGAGCGTGTAGCCCCCAATGCGTCTGCCCTCCCGCAGCAATTCTTCCGGGATGTCGACTCGTTTTCCCGAGGACAGAAGCACAGCCCGCTCCACGACGCTCTGTAACTCGCGAATGTTTCCCGGCCAGCTGTACTTCTGCAACATCACCTTCGCTTCGTCGCTCAACCCCTCCAAAGCCTTGCCTGCCGAGCGGGACCGGCGATCAACGATATGCTCTGCAATCGGGACGACATCTTCCCTCCGTTCGGCCAGCGAGGGAACGTTCAGCCGGTGCCGTGCCAGGGCCTGCTCAAGGTCGAGACCGACCGGCGTTACGGACGCATGATGGTCCGCGGTCTGGCCGATCGATGCGATCATTCTGACGTCGGGCTGCGGTGCCTTTCCATCCGCCCGACTGGTTGCCGCCTGATTCAAAAAATCCAGCAGTTGCGTCTGTCTCGGCGGGCTGAGAGATTCCACGCCGTCCAAATAGAGCGTCCCTCCCGCGGCGAGTGACGCCTTATCGAAACCTTGGCCATCGTCGCTTGCGGCACGAAACCCAAAGAGCGATTCGTTGCCATCACTCACGTGGGCGCAGGCAACGTAGATAAACGGGCGATCTCTCCGTGCAGAGGCACGGTGAATGGCCCGCGCCGTCGCTTCCTGACCGGCCCCACCAGGACCGCCCAAAAGAAGTGGCTCATCCGATTTGGCATACAGCTCGATGCCTTGCCGCAGTGCACGCACCGGTATGCTCTCCCCCAGCAGAACCTCCTCGTGCTTGCGATGTTCGGCATTGGATAACTCCCGAGCTACGGCCAATTCATGTCTCAGACACACATTGGCTGACGCCAGGTCATGTTCCAACTCAACGATCCGCAAACCGGCGTTGAGCCGCGCCCGCAATTCACCTCGGTCAAACGGCTTGGTAACAAAATCGTCCGCGCCCGACTCTATCCCTTCGATTACATCTTTCTTTTCAGACTTGCCCGTAAGCATCACGATGTAAACGTAACTTGGATTGTCCGCCGCACGAATGCGTTCAACCAATTCGAGGCCGTTCATCCGTGGCATTTCCCAGTCGCAAACGACGATCGGCGGTTGCTGGGCTTGAAAATGCTCCCAGGCTTCAGCTCCGTCAGCCGCCTCCAACACTTCATGCCCCAGCTGTTCCAGCTGGCGCCGCAGTTTACGGCGCGTGATTCGCTCGTCTTCGGCGATGAGTATCAGCATCGGTTGGATTTCATCTGTTCAGGCACTTGAAGCTCTGCCCACCAGCGAAAAACCTTTCTTCGCTGCTTCTGGAGTCTTCGCTGCTCCTAGAGCTCGTTGAGTAAAACCCTCAACTCCTTCCTCAAGCGATTGACCTCGCTTTCCAGCAAAGCCAGACGTTCGGCACATTGGCTCAATTCACCGCTGCGTCCGATCGACTCCACATTGAAGGCTGCCTCAAACGCTCGTGGAGCACAAAAATTACCTACCATCGACTTCAGAGTATGTGCCGCCATGCGAATCTGCTCGGCATCCTGCGCCTCCGCTCCAGCTCGAATCTGGTCGATCAACTTTTGGGCATCCGCGTCCAAAACTTCGAGCGATTCTTCGAGAAACTCCCGGTCACCATCCAACTCATCAAGCAATTCCTGCCTGTCAAACGCCTCGCTCATCAGCCTGACCTCGTTCAAATCCGGAATGGTGTTGTGGGAACGCTCTCAGCACCCGGTCTATTTCCGCCAGCATCGCTTTCGATTTGATCGGTTTGGTGACGTATCCGTCCATGCCTGCGTCAAGACATTTCTCCTTGTCTCCCTTCATCGCGTGGGCAGTCATCGCGATGATCGGCGTGTGTCGTCCCAATGATAGCTCTCGCCGGCGAATCTCTCCAGTTGCGTTGTATCCGTCCATGACCGGCATTTGAATATCCATCAGAACAGCATCAAAGTCCGTCGCGGACCACAATTGGACTGCCTCTTGGCCGTTGTTGGCCACGGTCACCTTGTGGCCCGCTTTGGCCAGGGCTCGCACCGCAAATCTTTGATTCACCTCATTATCTTCAGCTAGCAATAACCGCAGTTCCCGCACCGCCGACTCAGCACTGGCATCTGGTTTCCCATGATCCGATGGCTGTGACTGTTCGACCCCGCCCACCGACGAGGCAATCGCATCGAAAAGAAATGATTGCCTGGCAGGCTTGATCAGGTGGGCGGCGATGCCCAGTTGACGGCATCGCGTGCTATCGCCGCTACGATTCGCAGACGTCAGCAAGATGATCGGTATGTTGCGGAGCGTTTCACGTCCCTTGACTTGCTCGGCCAGCGTGAAGCCATCCATCTCCGGCATATTCACGTCAGACAGGACGAGTTCGATTGGCCGGTCATTGAGCGATTGCTGCAGCAGCCGAAGACCTTCCTGAGCCGAATCGACCACCAGGGACTCCATGCCCCAGTTGCCCAGCATCTTCTCCAGAATGCGGCGATTGGTTTCGTTATCGTCGATCACCAGCACGCGTAGGCCGTGGAGATTTCTGGGCGGCGAAGCTTCCTGGCCGGCCAGTGGCTTTTCGCCAAGTTTCAGTTCGACGGTGAACAAGAAGGTCGTCCCTACTTCAGGCTGGCTTTCCACGTGCATTTCGCCATTCATCAAGTTGACAAGCCGCAAGCAGATTGCCAAGCCGAGACCGGTCCCGCCGTACTTGCGGGTTGTCGAAACGTCGGCTTGCTCAAAGGGCTGAAAGATCGTTTCCAATTTCTCCGCTGGCAATCCAATGCCGGTGTCTTTGACCGCGAAGCGGAGCCGAACGCGCTGCTCGTCCTGGTTGGCGACTTCAATCCGAACCACGATCTCGCCGCGCTCGGTGAACTTGATTGCATTACCGATCAGATTGACCAACACTTGGCGAAGGCGATGGACATCACCGACCAAGAACTCGGGTACTTCAGGATCGACATCAAAGGCCAATTCCAGTCCTTTACTGTGCGCCCGCGCCGCCATGGTGCTGAGAGTCTCCCCGATCCGCTCGCGCAGTTCAAACGGGACTGGATCCAAGTCAAGTTTCTTGGCTTCGATCTTCGAGAAGTCAAGAATATCGTTGATCAGAGTAAGCAGCGATTCTGCTGACGATTCAATTGTCGTAAGGAATTCGCGTTGTTCCTTGGTGAGCTCGGTGCCCAGGGCCAGTTCGGTCATTCCCATGATCCCATTCATGGGCGTACGAATTTCATGGCTCATGTTGGCCAGGAAGTCACTCTTTGCCTGATTGGCGGCTTCGGCCGCTTTG
>JARFQX010000327.1 GCA_029287555.1 Rubripirellula sp.
CCGAAGCGCTGCAGCGTGAGTATTCTCCGTAAGTGTCGACGGCGGTCTTGCGGCCGGTCATCCCCGAATGCATGGCGGGGCCACCACCGATTACCGGACCGGCCGGATTGATGAACAACTTGGTGTTGTGATCGATTCGGGTTTCTTGGTCTTCAAAGCTGGGAAGAATCACATGTTCGATCACGTCATCGCGAAGCCGTTGCCGGGTCGTCGCATCGGCATCCCGCTGGCTAGCAACGATCGAGATGCTGTGGATCCGCGCCGGACGATGGTTTCGATACTCGACTCCGACCTGCGTCTTGGCATCGGGCGCCAGATAGGGAACCACCTCCTTGCGACGCGCCCACGAAATCCGGCGGGCTAACTTATGCGAGAGCCAAATCGGCAGCGGCATCAAACACTCCGTGTGATCGCAGGCGTAGCCAAACACGGTCGCTTGGTCCTGGACAACGACCCGGTCGATCTCCTCGCCCGTCAAATCCTCCTCGGACACTTGCTGCTCGGTCAGCGGAAGATCGGTAACGCTGGTCATCACGGTGCAGTTTCGCACATCAAAACCATGATGCCCGTAACCGGCTTGGGTGATCACTTGGCGTGCGGTGGAGGGAATGTCGATATTCGCGGTCGAGGCAACCCGCGCGGCGACGAAAACAATGCCGGTCGAGATCGCACATTCGGCGATCACGCGCGACATCCGATCCTGACGCAAGTACTTGCCCAGGATCGAGTCGCTGATTTGGTCGCAAAGCTTGTCGGGATGTCCTTCGGTCACCGACTCCGATGTGAACATGAAATCAGATTTCATCGCGAGTCACCTGAGTCGTCCAATTCAAGAGTGGTGGATGAGTGAATATTGCGCGTATGCTTGATTGCTTCATTCATGAGGAACGGCACACCCGCTCCGAGCATACTGACGGCGAAGTCCAGCGGGCTCAGTGTTGTGTTGCGAAGCAAACGTCGAAGCGGCCCAAATGCGATCGTCAGGCTCTGCAAACCGAGCCCTGCTGCCAGGCCAAGCTTCAGCTCCGTGTTCAACGGTGCCCGCCCGGCGCAAAAAACGCTCTGCTGATCGCTGCGACAAGAAAGCATGTGCAGGAATTGTGCGACGGTAATGGTTGTGAAAGCCATCGTCGCAGCCGGTGGGCCCGAACCGTGTCGCATCCGTCCCCAAGCGTAGCTGGCGAAGGTGCCGCCGCTGATCATCGACGACTGAACCATCACGCGCTGCAGATCGACGCGATCGATGAAGGGCTCACTGGCGGCGCGCGGGGCTCGCCGCAAAATGCCTGGCTCGGGCGGCTGGATGGCGAGCGCGAGCACGGGAAAGATGTCGCTGACCAGATTGATCCATAACAACTGCAACGGGTTCAACGGCGCGCCCACGCCAGCGGCAACCGCGCACCCCATCACCATGATCTCGCTGATGTTGGTCGAGAGTAGGTAGAGGATGGCATTTCGGGTGTTGCCGTAGATCGCGCGACCCTGGGTGATCGCGGTAACCATCGATTCGAGGTTGTTGTCTTCCAGCACGACATCGGCGGTCATGCGAGCGACATCGGTTCCTCCCTCACCCCCCATCGCGACCCCGATGTCTGCGGCTTTGAGCGCGGGGCCGTCGTTGATACCGTCGCCAGTCATCGCCACGACACAACCGGATCGTTGCAAGGCCTGAACAATGGCTAACTTGTGAGACGGCGTCACCGATGAAAACACATGGACATTTTCCGCTAGACTCTTCAAGACATCGGGGGCGATCGATTCGAGTTCGCTCGAGTCGATCGTGCGCAGCTCTGGCGTACCGCTCAATCGAAGATCGCGGCCGATTGCGGTGGCTGTCACGCTTTGATCGCCGGTGATCATGATGGTTCGGATTCCGGCGTCGTGAAACGTTTCCAACAGGCCTCGCATGCCGGGACGAATGGGATCGGCGATCCCCACCAGCCCCAGCCAGGTGAGCAGCGGGGTCCGTGACGTGTCCCCGCTTGGCGCTCTGGCGAAGGCAATGCCCAGGACCCTCAGGCTCATCGCGGCCATTCGTTCATTCTCGGCACCGATTGCCAAACGATCTTCACGGGTCAAAGGGACGTCGTCACCACGCAAATGATGCGAGCGGCAGAGTTCCAGCACATCGGCAGGCCGACCCTTGACCGCCCACAACCGATCGCCCGAGTCCGTCTCGTGCACCGTTGTCATGTAGCCACGACTTTCGGTCCGATACTCGGTCCGCAGAAGACGACTCGATCGTCGCAGCGCCTCAACATCGATCCCGGCATCGAGCGTCATGCGAACCAAAGCGGTCTCGGTCGGCGACCCTTCCAGAAATGTGCTCCCATCGTTCTCACGAATCTCGGTCTCATTGCACAATGCCGAAACCTCTAGCAATGAACGCAGCGACGTGTCCTGCTCGCGATCCTGGCCGTCAAGGTCGACAAGCGGTCGATCCTCGCGGGCCTCAATCGTTTCGCCGCCGGCGTGGATCCGGACCACCCGCATTTGGTTGAGAGTCAGGGTGCCGGTCTTGTCGAAACAGAAGACTTCGACCGACCCAAGCGTTTCAACGGCATCGAGTCGCCGCACCGCAACGTTCAAGCAACGCATGCGGCCGACTCCGAGGGCCAAGGTCGTCGTGGCAACCATTGGTAGTCCCTCGGGAACGGCCGCCACCGCCAAGGAAGTGGCCGTCTTGAGCATCTCGATCGTTCCGTAGCGTCGAAACAACCCGACGGCAAAGATGCCACCGCAGATCACGCCGGTCAAAAGACCCAGTTGCGTTCCCAACTGTCCGAGTTGTCGTTGCACTGGGGTCTCAGGTGGACGCGCACTACCAACGAGCATCTGGATGTGACCGACCTCCGTTTCGCTCCCGGTCGCCACGGCGATTCCCGTCCCGCTGCCTCCGGTCACGATTGTTCCCCGATAGGCCATGTTAGCGCGATCACGAAGTGGCACCTTGCCGGCCCCAATCGCCCGATCCACACCAAGGGCGTCGGGCGATTTCGCAACGGGCATGCTTTCGCCAGTCAAGGTGGATTCGTCGATCATTAATCGCTGTGCCACGATCAATCGCAGATCCGCCGGCACCGTCATGCCAGGCAACAACACCACGATGTCACCGGGAACGATTCGTTCAGGTTCAACCTGCATTCGCTGGCCATCTCGCACCACGGTTGCCGGCCCATCGGGCTGGTCATGAAGCGACGCAATGGTCCGTTCGGCCTGGGACTCGGTGACGTAGCCGATGCACGTGTTGACCGCGACAACCCCAAGAATGACGACTGCATCAACCATTCCCGCGGTGACCACCGAGACGACCGCCGACCCGAGCAGCAGGGCAACCGGCAAGGTGGCCACCTGATTCGACAGGGCAGTCCAACGTGATCGCGGCTGAATCTCGCCTAGTGAATTCGGGCCAACGCGAATGAATCGTTGAGCGGCATTCGAGCTTTGCAGGCCTTGGTCGGAATTTCCTCCGAACGCTTCCAAGACCTCCTCGATTTCGCGACGATACCAATCGGCGTCAGAAGCGGTTTCCGGCTCGGCGTCGCTCTCGCCAACCGCTTCGGCGACGGGTCGTCCGAGACGCCCCGCGAGCACGGATTGGCCGCTTACTTGTCTTGTCCCCCCAGCAACGAGAACACCCTGGGCGACTTGACGTTGGCCGCAGCCGGCTTGACGACGGTCGACCGGCGAGCCAGCTGCATCCGCAACAAGATCGCCCAGGAATTGCGCAAGTTCCGCAGAGAGCGACTGGGCAGTGAGAGAAGAAGGGTCGTAGTCCACGATCACGCTGCCGCAGCGTTCATTGAATCGCACACCGGCGATACCGCTTCGCCCCAGTACGAACGCGCGCAACCGCCGCGAGTGGTTCCGGAGCGCAGACTTGTGCGAAACGCGGTAACGAACACGACCCGAAATGTTGTGAACGATCAGACAGTCGATCCGGATCTTCACGACGATTCCTCGGACGATCGCAATTCGATGTCCGCCGACGCTGCTCCAGAACGTTCGAGATCCCTTTGCCGCGACAACGTCAAATTGAGAATCACGTACGTGTTAAAGGCGAACCAGAGCAGATCGTACCACGCCGGCAATGGAAACTTTCCCTTCTTCAACGCGCTGGTCGCAAACCCCAACAACGAGAACGCCAGCAGCAGAATTGGCACAAGCAGGGCGAGATCAATGCCACCGGTCGCCGACTCCACTTCCTCGTTAGCCTTGCGAAACAGTTGGATGATGTCCTGGGGAGCCTTGCGTTGCCAACTCGTTTCGCTGGATCGGGGCGTGGCCGATGCATCGGCGTCGATCAACGATGGGAAGATCCCGTGCAAGTGGTTCTCGAGCGAGGCTTGATTCGAGGGATGAAAACACAGCACCACGCTTCCCGATCGCGGGTTGATCTCCATCGAATCGATCCCCTGGAGCGTCTCCAGGAGCTCGCGCAATTCATAGCCGATCGGTGGATTGTCTTTGAGCCCCGCCACTCGGAGCCTGATCCGTCCTGGGATCGAATGCGCGATCTCGGCACGCCACCCGTTGGCAGTCTGACCCGACGGTTGATCCTCAGGCGACGGTGTGTCTTTCGAGGTGCCCCCGGGCGACGCTCGTGAGCTGAACATTTCCTCCCCTCCACTCAGGCCGATGCATTGAAATCCGATGGCTTCGCGAATTCGTCTTCTTCCCGGGCCAAACGCTCCGCTTGGACCTCAGCCAGCAGGTCCCGCCACTGTTCCTGGGTTTCCGCACCAAGTTCTTTGAAGCGATCGGCCATGTCGAAATACTTGTGCAGCAGCGACTTGGCCAGCGGCCGACTCCCTTCGCCAAAACCGCGCAGCAGCATCGGGCCGAGAGCGGCCAAGCCGAGCCCAATGAGAATCGCCGGGATACTGGCACCTTTGAGAATATCTTCAAGTGACATCAAAAACCTCCGAGCGCGTCAAACCATGATCACCGGACCGGCTCCATCTCCGTCTCGTTGCAAGCAACATGCCACACCCAGTCTGATCGCCGAAATTCGACTTAGTAGATCGACCGACCTGCCGGGCACGTCGATAATTCAAATCATAATTGATCGAAAGCGTCTCACCGGCGCGCCACTTTGACTCAGTTGCTCGCTTCTTCGGATTCCGATGGTGCGATTGCGTGCAACAGGATGTTCGCCTTAACCTCGCTCAATTGACGCACGATCGCCGGCACCAACCACTCGTCGACTCCGATCCACTGACCCGACTCCGTGAAGACTGCGGCAAAATCGGTCGACATTGCCTCGAATTCGGCTTCCCATGGAGCGATCGATTCCTTGATCGTCCGCATCTGATCGATGTCAAACGCGCGGCC
>JARFQX010000335.1 GCA_029287555.1 Rubripirellula sp.
CATCGCATTGCCCATTTGATACTGCTGATATCTCTCCAGGTCGCCAATCACACCGATGCTGGTACGAGCATCCAAGGCCTTCTCGACGGCCTCCGGCAAAGAAACATTAACGATGTAGAGCTGGGGACAATCGAGCCCAAATTCATCATCGATTCGCTGCACCACCTCCAAGCGAAGTGATTCGGACAACTCCGAATAGCGCGCCGCCAGGTCGAGAGCCGGAACCTGCAGCTTGCCGAGCATGTCGGCGAAGGAGGATGCGATGATCGAACGAAGCAATTCGGTGATATCGTCGGAACCAAAATCACCGTCGGTTCCCACGATTTCCTTCAAGAGCGACTTGGGATCGACCGCCTTGAGCGAATAGGTCCCAAAGGCCCGAATGCGAATCGGACCAAACTCCGGATCACGCATCATGATGGGGTTGGGGGTGCCCCATTTCAAATCGGTGATCTGAGTGGTGTTGACGAAATAGACTTCCGCTTTGAACGGGCTTTCGAAGCCGTATTTCCATCCTTGAAGCGTCGACATGACGGGCATGTTCTGCGTGGTGAGCTCGTAATGGCCCGGCGTGTACACGTCCGCTAATTCGCCACCGGAAACGAGCACCGCCACCTGTCCCGGCCGGACAATCAATTGAGCTCCGTTCTTGATCTCGTTTTGGTGCCGGGGAAACCGCCAAACAAGCGAGTGGTGGGAATCATCGATCCACTCGATGATGTCAATTAGTTCACCACGGAGGATGTCAAACAACCCCATCATGCAACTCCGGTCTTGATTGAAAAGGACGCTCAAGCCCGCTTGGAGGAGACAAGCAAGCAGATTGGCGGAGGAAATTATATCGGGGCGGCCCGGCCCCCGCCAGAGATTGGCCCCGAGCCGAGTCAAACGGGGCGCGCCTTTCGCCCGTCCGGAAGTGGCACGAGTGTTCTACCCCCGTTGTGGATCACCCGAATCGCTTCCGCCTGGGCCCTTGCGATCGGAAGCGCAGGGGCAAGCCATCCAAAGAATAGAGCCGCAAAACGCTGGAGGCTACCCGCATGAAGTCGGGCTCTTGTCAGCACCCGAAAACCGCGAATCGATCATCGGATGGCGATCAGGTCGAATCGACATTCGAGCGCGCGGGAGCTCGATGAACGCCCAACTCGGCTTTCGCTTTTCGGACGTAATCGCGCTCACCGAGTGAATCGAGCAGCTCGCCGACCGTGATCGATTCGTCGGCATCGACCAAGGCAGCGAGTTGAATCAAGGGTGGTTGTTCCACCACAACGCGAATCACATGGTTCAGGTCACACTTTGGCGCCAGAACGATCGCGCGCCGGAAATGACGCCGGGCCAAGCGATCGTAGGCGTCGTCGATAAAATGCGGCAAGAACATCTTTGAACGACGCTTGCCATCTTGAGGCAATACATCGGTCGGTCCGGTCGATCGCGGTTCGATGACTGAAACGAGGCGGAAAGGTGTTTCCGGTTCCGGTTCGTACCAAAACGGCACCTGGCGACCTTGGGCCTGTCGCACACGGCCCATGAAATACTCGGCAACGGAGTTGTCTTCGTCCTCTTCCAAAGCGGTTTCGAATCGTTCAATCGCTTCATCGAGTCGGTCGAGACGGAAGAAGGCGACGCCAATTCCCACTTGCTTCCAAGTTTCCGATTCGGGGTGCAATTTGATCTGTCGCCATCCCTTGAGCGCCTCCTTGTAATTTCCCAACCGGTGGTAGCGGAGAAGCTGGGGTAGCGAGACCGCATCGTTTGGTGGGGTCGGGGACCGATCCGGATACTGAAACCACTCCGGGTGATCAACATTTGGCATCGGAATCGGACGGCCGACGTCCTCGGCTTGCTCGGTGGGGCGATCGAATAAATTTGGAACTTGGCCAGCAACCATACCGTGCATCACCGTG
The DNA here is from genome assembly GCA_029287555.1 of Rubripirellula sp. GTDB lineage: Bacteria > Planctomycetota > Planctomycetia > Pirellulales > Pirellulaceae > Rubripirellula. The sequence continues at coordinate 1,905 of JARFQX010000335.1, forward strand.
ATTGCGATCGCGGCAAGCATCCAAAGCCACAGCCAGTGAATCATCTCGCGTCGAGTCGTGGTGGTCACGATCATCACAGCACCTCACCTTCTTCGTGGGGCGGACATCGACGACGCTTCCGAACATCGCCAATCCTCCCCGGATGTTCGATTAGCCCACGCGGGTGGTGAGTCGAGAAGCCGCCCCCGAGGACCACTCGTCGAAAAGTGCAATCGGTGTGCCACCCTCGCCGCGGGTGCCCGATGCGTATAAAAGACCATCCTGTGAGGGATATGCGGCCACCGTCGCCACGGCACCCAGGGGCTGGACATCGCACACCGTGCGAAATCTGCACACCCGGTCACGTCCCCAGACGGTCACCACGCATCACCCAAATCAGCTCGCATCCCCCGAGTCACGACGAGATCTCCATGAATGGTGCAAGTCGCTCGCAACCGATGTCGGCAGCCCTGCCGACCCATCGCATGACGGGTCGCCGGGGACGCCTTGCTTCCGGCACGGTTTCTGATCAGCGAAGACTCACCACTGGGGCTGCAAGATGACTCTTCAATCCCACTGGCTGCTCAATCCGACGATCGATTTTCTAAACCACGGCTCCTTTGGTGCGACGCCGGCGGTAGTCCTCGAGGAACAGACGCGACTGAGGGAGCAATTGGAACGTGATCCCATCGCATTCCTTGCGCCGGAACGGCAACTGGAACCAAAACTCGATGAGACGCGACGCGTCCTGTCGAACTTGGTTGGCGCCGAGCCACGCGAC
>JARFQX010000572.1 GCA_029287555.1 Rubripirellula sp.
GGCCAGTTGCGGTACGTCGCCGCCGTATTGAAAGCGGATCCTCAACTCGCCAACGTCGCTACCGTCCGCCGGCGACGCGGAGGCGTCAGATGCGCTCGACGAATCGGGCTCGGGTGCCGGCGTGCTGGTATCCTCCGTTGCGGGTGGCACCTCTTTGACCTCAGGGGCTCCGGCGTCGTCGCGGCTGGCAGTTCTTTTGGTGCAACCGATCGGTAACGCCAACAGCGCCCCCAGGCAGACAAGGTAGAGAACAGCCGAAAACGAATGAGCATCAAGACGGTTCATGATTCGTTGCTCGCTAGCAAGGGGTGAGATCGGTTGCGCGGGGCGATTCGAACGCTGCGAAGTGAGGTGACCTACACGACAGCGTAACGGCTGAAACAAAAAAAGGCACGTTCGAAATGTCCGTCTTGGAGGGGGACAGAATCTCGAACGCGCCTCAGGATGTTTTCTTCAGCAGTCAGCGTCGGTGGTAGATCACTCGGCTGGCAAGGCTTCGGCGGGGATGATTACCGTTCCCACATCATTAAGACCGGGCTCGATCTCCACCTCGAATGTGTTCCGCCTGCCTAAATCAACGGTCTTGCCATCCATCGAAACTTCGCCGATCGCGCCGCTGGCGGCTTCAACCCAAACACGGAAAGTCAGCTCATCGCCGGCGGGTAGACCTTTGATGACCAGTTCCCCGTTTTCGTCGCTCTTGGCTGCAAACGGATGATCCAAGACAACGACATGCGCCTTCATCCACGGGTGGATGTTGCACTCGACAGGAATCGGCGCGGGCTCTGCCTCGACCAACTCGACCGCCTTCGATCCACCAGTGGGCACCGTAAAGTTCTCGGGGCGGTTGATGATGAAGCTCAAGTTGGCATTGTGGCCGACTGGATCCGGATTGGTCACCTCCAGCTTGTCACCGGACTGAGCAAGCACGATGTGCGGATTGAAGCGGCAGTTTTCGTTGGCCAAGGTATGCGTCTGTGACTCGTCCCTCTTCGGCAAATCGGAGCTTCCACGCCCCGTGTAGACGTAAACAATCACATTCTTGAGCCCCTTGTTATCGGGATTTATCAGCAGCTTCTCACTTTTGAGACCGTGCTTGCCGCAGAATTCAATGTCCTTGTTGACGTTGACCGCGGGGGGAGCAAGGACCTCACCGCCGTACTCGAAACGGAGCTTCAAATCACCGGTCTCGGCTTGCGCCGGGGCTGCTGCCAACATCAGCGGTATCGCCAGCAAAAAGACTACTCGTGAAGTTTTCAATTCGGACTCTCCTGGATGGGGTGGTAGGCTTCAGGAAACGTGACGGCCTGGCTGCGAGATGCATTCTCCCGCACATCGCAGGTCAATCATTCTGGCATTCGGTTCCGATGGGTCTCAGACCAACTTTCCTGATCATGGTTCGTCACCGACCAAGATCATAGCTGGATCGTTAGCAAACCGATAGAAAATGAGAGAGGCGGCGACTGGATCCAAGGTGATTGAACCAGTCGCCGCCCACTTCAAATTAGCCGTCAGCGGAAAATGTGCCATCCCTGGGGTGGGGCTGTGGGAAAGACGGCAGATTACATCTTCCGGCGGGATCCGATCAATTCTATTGGGCACCGGTGTCTTGTCTACCACTAACCGGATCAAGGGGTATATTTTTCTCCGCTGGGTGTGTTGGACCTCCCACCCATTTCTGCCGACCAACCCACGCCGTAACATTGCTCGGGAACGAGTTTCGAACGCGCATCCACGCAGTGAGAGAAGGCGGCCATGAAGGTATTGATTGTCGGTGCGGGCGGTCGCGAACACGCGCTGGCCTGGAAGATTTCCCAAAGTCCGCGTGTCCAGCAGGTCTTTGTGGCCCCCGGCAATGCGGGCACCGCCGGCGATGCGATCAACGTCCCCATCGCCGACACGGACAAGCCGGCGTTGATTCAATTCGCTCAAGAGAACAAGATCGAGCTGGTCGTCGTCGGACCCGAAGCCCCGTTGGTAGACGGCCTGGTCGATGACATGGAAGCGGTCGGAATTCGCGTCTTCGGTCCCTCAAAGGTGGCGGCGGAATTGGAAGGCAGCAAGGTTTTCTGCAAGAACCTGTTGCACACCGCCGACATCCCCACGGCCAGCTATCAGACCTTCCGCAGCGGCGATGAAGCGTCACGCTACATCAAAGATCGATACAGCGAACCGAGCGATCCGGTCCACGTCGTCGTGAAGGCCGACGGGCTCGCTGCCGGGAAAGGCGTGATCGTGTGCAGCACCCGTAGCGAGGCGCTCGAGGCAATCGACCGCATCGCCTCACGACGCGAGTTCGGCGCAGCAGGCAACGAGTTGATCATCGAGGAGAAATTGATCGGCCAGGAAGCCAGTGTCTTGGCGATCACCGACGGGGAGACGATTGTCACGCTGCCCGCGGCACAGGATCATAAACCAGCGTTCGACGGAGACACCGGTCCCAACACCGGCGGCATGGGCGCCTACTGTCCGACACCCATCATTGACGAAGAGATGATGTCCCGCATTGAAGCGGATGTGTTGGTGCCCGTCGTGCATGCGATGAAGCGATCGCGTAAGCCGTTCAAAGGTGTCCTGTACGCGGGACTGATGCTGACCGCCGCCGGCCCCAAAGTTTTGGAATTCAACGTTCGATTCGGCGATCCCGAATGCCAGCCGTTGTTGATGAGACTGAAGACGGACCTGGTCGATATTCTCGAGGCGACCGTCGATGGACGACTCAGTGAATTGCCGTCCCTGGAGTGGGATGAGCGGCCAAGCATCTGCGTGGTGATGGCCAGCGAAGGCTACCCCGGATCCTATGAAAAAGGACGAGAGATCACCGGACTTGCCAAGGCCGATGAGATTGAGAACGTGAAAGTCTTTCATGCCGGCACCCAACTTGATGACGGCCGGGTCGTGACCCACGGTGGTCGAGTCTTGGGCGTGACCGCCCTGGGCAACAGCATCAGCAACGCGAAACTCCAAGCCTACACGGCCGTCAAAGAGATCCGCTGGCCGGGCGCCTGGTGCCGCAAGGACATTAGCGACAAGGCGTTGAACTAGACTGTGGCGAGCGATCCGCCCCGGCACCAAGGTTCTCACGATGATTCGATGGCTCTATCTGTGCGCTGCGTTTTCGGTTTCGCTGTCGGCGTTCGCGCAGAGGCCAATTGACGATCGAGACGTCTCCGCCGCGTTACTGAGAGCCACCAGGTTCATGACCGGCCGGATCGCCGTTCACGGGGGCTACGCCTGGACGT
>JARFQX010000466.1 GCA_029287555.1 Rubripirellula sp.
AAAGAGTTAGCTCCATGAGGCAACGCATGTGCACGCGATCGTTGCCTGCGATTGTTCATCGGTCGAAATCTCGCGTCGACTTCGTCAAACCATCGCCCGCCCGATCGAATCGTCAGAACCGACAAACTTTAAGACGGCTCCTGCTCAACGACCAACCGCTCGCCCAAAAACTCAACGACGTCCCCGGCGCAGAGTTGCCGTCGCCGCCGCGTCTCGATCTGGCCGTTGACTCTGACTTCCCCAGCCTGGATCAGCAATTTCGCCTCGCCCCCGGTCGCGACCAATCCGCTGCACTTGAGGAAATCATCGAGACGAAAGATGGTCGGTCCCGGATTACCTGTCATCTCTTGCTCTCACTATTTCCCGTCGGTTGATTGCCATGGCGCGGTCTTATCGGCTTTATCTTGGAGCCTATCCCCGTACTTGGAAAGCGGGTTCGCTTGCATCATGATCGCAGCGAAAACCGGTTTGAACATTCAGGACCCGTGGTAGATCCCGCTCATCATGACCTTCACCGTTCGCCACGTCGAATTCTTCCGTCTCGACATGCAGACCAGATTTCCGTTCCGCTACGGAATCGCGAGCATGACGGAAGTGCCACACTTGGTCATTCGGATCGACGCGCTGGTGGACGGCCAACCATGCCACGGTTTGGCGGCCGATGGCTTGCCGCCCAAATGGTTTACCAAGAATCCGGATACTTCTTACGACCAGGATGACTTGCCCGCGATGCTGGAAGCAATCCGACATGCGGCCGAGCTTGCGATCGACGCCGCCTCCGCTCGATCTCTTTTTGATTGGTGGTGGAGCAGGTACGAAGCTCAAATGTCTTGGGCTCGGCAGCGGGAGATTCCGACACTGCTTGCCGGTTTTGGGTGCAGCCTGATCGAGCGAGCCGCGATCGACGCCTATTGCCGAGCCCAGAATTTGACCCTGGAAACGGCGCTGCGGAGCGGGGCGTTGGGGACTCAACTGGCGAGTATGCGGCCCGATTTGTCGCCGTTTCGCGTCGCCGATGTGCTGCCGGCGCGGGCCAATCGATCGGTGATCGTGCGTCACACGGTGGGACTCGGCGACCCACTTACGCCCGGAGAGATCAGCGATGACGAACGTCTCCATGACGGGCTTCCCCACTCTCTGGTCGAGAGCATTCGACGTTACGGACTTCACTTCTTCAAAGTCAAACTCTCTGGCGACCTCGAGCAAGATCGACACAGGATGGCGGCTCTACAGCAGTTGTTCGAGCAAGAAGTGGGCGCGTCGATGAGATTGACGCTCGATGGCAACGAGCAGTACCGAAGCTTGGCAGCCTTTCGCGATGCCTGGCGGACACTGCGCAGCGATCCTGCTATCCGTTCAATGCTCGATCACAGTCTGCTGTTCGTCGAGCAACCGCTGCACCGGGACGTCGCACTGCAGCGAAGCGTTGGCGACGAATTAGCCGCCTGGCGCGACGCACCGCCGATCATTATTGACGAGTCGGATAGCGACATGGATGCATTTCCACGCGCGATCTCCCTTGGATACCGCGGCACCAGCCACAAGAACTGCAAGGGCATCTTCAAGAGCCTCGCCACCATGGCCACCATCGAAATGGCGCGAGCGGAAAGAGGACCGCTGATCCTGTCGGCCGAAGACTTGGGAAACGTCGGCCCGATCGCACTGCTTCAAGATCTCGCGGTCGTCGCGTCGCTCGGCATCGAACACGTCGAACGGAATGGCCACCACTACTTTGCTGGTCTTTCCATGTTTCCCGATCCGATCCAGCAAACGGTACTCGAGCACCATAGCGACCTTTATCAGCAGCATTCCTCCGGTCTCGCCGCCCTCGCGATACACGATGGCGTCCTGAGGATGGGAAGTGTGGTGAACGCTCCCTTTGGCCTTAGACCACCGCTCGATTGCGACTTGCTGGAAAGCTGGAAGCTCTAGATTGGAGCAATGAAGCTGGACCGGCCCACTTGACGAAGCTGAACGGCTTCGGAGCATTGTGGCCAACCATCGTCTACGATGGCCGGGCGGGAAGCCGTGGGTCTCACGGAGACGCAAAGTCACGGAGAACACATTGGTTGCAGGTGCTGCGCGGCTGCCATACGATCTCCGGACTTGATGAACGCTCCAACCTCCGGGCACGATCCGCTTCAACCAGCAACACGGCAATGACATGAGTGGCACAGCATCCGCGGCGCGTCCCTGGTACACACGCGTTGGTCCTGGATTGATTACGGCCTGCGTCGTGATTGGCCCTGGCAGCATCATGACCAGCTCGTCGGTGGGGGCCAACAAAGGCTACTCGATGCTCTGGATCGTGATCGTATCGGTTGCTTTCATGCTGACTTACATGACGTTGGGAGCAAAGTTGGGCGCCGTGGCAACGGCTTCGCCTGGGGACTTGATCCGGCGGAAGGTCGGGCGTTGGCTGGCGATCCTGCTCGGTGCCTGCGTCTTCTTTATCTCGGCCGCCTTTCAATCGGGCAACAACATCGGTGTGGCCGCAGCCTTCGAGTCCTTTGTTGACTCCAAACTCGTCGTTGCGGCGCTGGTGGTCGGCTTCAACGCCCTGGCGATTACCTTTCTCTTCGCATTCCGAAATCTATATCGGGTGATCGAGCGATTGATGATGGTCTTCGTTGCCGCGATGCTGGCGAGTTTCGGGATCAATCTGTTTTCGCTGCGACCCGATGCCGGTGAATTGTTGCGTGGGTTCATCCCGACCCCAGGGAGCATTGACCTGGAGGTCTTGGGATTGATCGGCACCACCTTTGTGATCACCGCGGCCTTTTACCAGATCTACTTGGTCCAGCAGAAAGGCTGGGATGCCAAACAGGTACGCACCGTGATTGTCGACGCCCGAGTTGGCTCGGTGATCATGAGTCTGATCACGATCATGTTGATGTCGACGGCCGCCGCGGGACTCTACACCGGGGCGAAGATCGTCTTAAAGGACCCCGTCGCCGTCGCCGAGGCGCTCGAGCCGACCTTTGGGACCCAGGGAAAAATCATCTTCTGTCTCGGTCTCTTTTCCGCAGCGTATTCGTCATTCTTGATCAATTCGATGATCGGCGGATTCATTCTCTCCGACGGTTTGGGACTGGGAAGCAAACCTACCGATTTGGCTCCGCGGTTGCTGACAACCGCTGTGTTGCTGACGGGGATGACCGTCGCGTTTGCGGCGATGGTGATGAATTTTGACCGCACACCCACGATCATCGCTGCCCAGGCCGTGACGGTTGTTGGCGCACCATTGGTGGCCGGCGTCTTGTTGTACCTGGCGAGCAGCCGCGACGTGATGGGAAACGAAGTGACCAGCACGCCCACCCGCGCGTTCGCCGGGACCGGCTTGACGCTGCTGCTCGCGATGGCCGCCCACACCGCCATCAACAAGCTGCCCGCGAGCATCAGCGATTATCGGGCCCGACTACGAGCAGAATCGGGTGAGACCACACCGCCTCCGACCGATCCGTTAGCGCCAGCCCCGCAGGAGGCAGCCGGTGCTGACTGACGAACAAGTCGCCACGTTTCGCCGCACGGGACACCTGACGGTCGCCAACATCTTTACCCCGGCAGAGGTCGACGCGGCAATCACCGATCTCGATGCCTGGAGTAGCGAGTTCCTTGGTTCGATGCGATCCGAGCAACGAGCTTGGTATCTCGAAGGCGGAAGCGACCGGCCGCTGCTCCGCAAACTTGACAACCCGGTGTACCACCGGGATGTGTTTCGCAGGATGGCATCCCATCCAGAACTCGTTGCCATTGTTCATCAATTGATCGGTCACGGCGTTGGCGTCTTCTTCAGCCAAGTCTTCATGAAACCTCCGGAGATCGGGGGACCGAAGCCGATCCACCAAGACAACTTCTACTTTGGCCCGAGCGATCTCGATGCGACGCTTACCGTCTGGATCGCACTCGACGAGGCGACGATCGAAAACGGCTGCCTCTATTACAGCAACGTTCACCAATCCAAGATCTTTCCCCACGTCGCGCCCGAGGGCGAACCTTTTAACTTGCAAATCCCAGCGGACCAGGCTCGGCAATTCGAGATGTCTCCCGAACCGGTGCCGCGAGGCGGTGTGTCGTTTCATCATGGCAACACACCTCATCAGTCCTCGGCAAACCGGAGTCCTTCCCCTCGCCGGGCGGCGGCGTTTCACTACTTGCTCAATTCCGCTCGACTGGCCGATTCGGGCCTGAATTATGACGCCTCGCTCTCGGTCCCAATTGGCTAGAAGAGCATGTTGAACTTTGGTGGAGGACCTCCGCTTTGACCACTTCGCTCCGCCGCGCCACGATCGCGGACATACCCGCCGCGCTGCGGCTGTGCCGCACCGCCGGATGGAACCAGCTTGAACAAGACTGGGTGCGATTGCTGGAGTACGAACCCGAAGGTTGTTTTGTCGCCGAGGTCGACGCAAGACTGGTGGGAACGGTGACTACGACCTGTTATGGCACCGAGTTGGCCTGGATTGGCATGATGCTTGTCGATCCCGATTTTCGTCGTCGAGGAATCGCGACGAGTTTGATGCACCGCAGTTTCGAGTACCTCGCCAACCGAGGGATTCGCTGCATCAAACTAGATGCCACACCGGAAGGGAGGCATGTTTACGAACGCTTGGGTTTCACGGCCGAATGGTCGATGCGGCGTTGGATGCGGGAAGGCTCGGCTGCCGAAGACCAAACAGCGGGCGACGCGGACGAACGACTGCGCGGCGAGCCCAGTCAAGGGCCAAATCCATCGAACGCTCCCTCGTTGCTTGAGCCGTATCTTGGGCTAGACCGACGGGCGTTCGGAGTCGATCGCGGCGATTGGCTATTGCGGTTGCTCGACGGGAGCACCGTTCGATTCCACTCGAGAGAG
>JARFQX010000549.1 GCA_029287555.1 Rubripirellula sp.
GTCCGCTGGTCACCGCAATCTCGCCGTTGTCAGGCCAGATCTGAACATCATGTCCCGAGGCGTTGATTTTCTTGCCGGTAATGAGACTTGTCAGTTCACCGAGATTATCTCCGCTCGCTAAGTGGAGCGAATGATCGAGTCCGTAGGTGAACCCGTTGATCCGATGTTGCGGGTTGGCCAGCACAAAGCCGGTGTAGATTTTTTCGACCTGGTCGGCGCGTCCGTCCCCGTCATTGTCTCGTGCCATCAAGATATCGGGCGCCGCCGAAATCAGAACGCCGTCTTTCCACGGCATCACACCGGTGGGATAGGAAAGCCCGCCAAGGAACTCGACCGCTTGATCGAAACGACCATCGCCGTCCGGATCTGTCAGCATCTTGATTCGGCCGCCACCCTCCTTCTCGGGATAGCCACCCATTTCGACGACCCACAATCTGCCCAACGCATCAAAGCAGAGATTGATGGGATCTTGGATCAGTGGTTCGGAGGCAACCAGTTCGAGCGAAAAACCGTCGGTGACCTCGATCGTGTTGGAAGCTTTGTCGGAGGGGACCGGTTTGGAGCGACCGCGTGATTCGAGCATTTGCAGAATTCGCGAGACGAATAGCTCTTCGCTGCCACTTGCCCAAGGACCGGGCAGTCCGTAGTAGACGCCGCTGCGATCGTATTCATAGCCACCCTCGGCAATCATCCGTTCGCTGGCGACGTAGCCCATCACGTCGTTGGCATAGGCGGTGACCCACAAATCGGGATCTTGCAATTGATTCTTCAGCCGCAAAGCGTAGTCAACAACGACTTCACCTCCGAGAAAGATCATCGTCAATTGGTCGCCGAACTGCCATGATTGGATTGGGACCGGATAGGTGGCCGGAAGTCGTCCGTGCTCTTCCAGGACGGACAACAGTTGTTCGGCGTGCCGGCGCGTTTGCGGGTTTCGATCGGAAGTTCGCTGCTGCAACTCTTCTCGCGTGGGCAGGTCAAAGCTCAGAGCGGCATAGTCAAACCGTGGTTCGATCGCGGCGTTGATCGGCTTCATTTCTGCCTGCACAAGACTTGCCACTTCCGCCGACAGGACTCGTCCGTGAATCTTCGCGGCGTCGAGTGATCCGCGCGGATTCGGGTTGGCATCAGCGCCGCAGCCGATTGTGCAGAGTGCAACCGAGTCCGGATACTTCGATTCCAGATTCGCCGATGCATAGCCTGCCCAATCACCGTTGATGCCGTAGTGCTCGCCACCTAGTGTCGTGCAGTGGCACGCGTAGTTGTAAACGATGCCGCGCACGTTGCCGTCGCCGTCGGCGATCCTCAGCACCGGCACGGTGTGATCGACCGGTCCGTCCGGCTGCACACCGAATCCGGACCAACGCCCGTCGGTCAAGACCCGTCGGTTCGCCGCGAACTCCGCTTTCCCGATGGCGTACGATAGTGACGCAGGTTTCAAATCTTGGATGGCCAAGTCAACGGACCGTAGGATTCCGTCGCCGAGTTGCGACTTGTATCGTTCCCCGGCAGCCACTTCTTGTTCCGTCAGCGGCGTTGCAAAAATGTTTGACAGTTCGCTGACAAGGTCGGGCCCACAGTGCGTGTGCGTTGAGCAAAACACGATCCGCTCCCGTGACACGCCATGCTTTTCCGCGATCGACTTGGCCAGTCGTCGCGACAACGATCCCGGCAACCCAATGTTGTCAACCGAAATCAACAGCGCCACGGAATCACTCTCCGCGTGGTGGAGTGCCGCGCATCGAGCGAACAGTGGCATGTCGATCCCTTCGTTCGCGTGGTCACGACTGCCGTAGCCCGCCATCCGCACCGGTTCGGCCGGTGTCACGTCGACGCGAGAGAGCCCGGCACGCCAGGTCGCTTCGTCGGCCCCGGCCGTCGCCGCCAGAGCCAGCGGAAAAGCGACCAACCGGGTCAAAAACAACAGAAATCCAAACTTCAGTTTTCGCGTCATGATCGTCTGCATTCCAAGGAAACGAGAATAGAATCATGTTATCCGAGATTGGTCCCGCGAGTTGGCTCGGCGTGCGTTACCGCTGGCTTTCCGCGGGTACAATGGGCAGGCCACCGTGCGGTTTGGGACTGCAGAACCTCGGTTCCCGACCGGTGTTTCCGTAGGGCTGCTGCGAAGCGTTTGCTGCAGTCAAAGGGCACACAGTTAAACCGGCATTTTTCTCGCGACAACGTATTCCCCGGAGCACCACAAGTGAGATTTCCCTTTCTCGCCCTGTCATTCCTCTTGATTACTGGCCTAGCGGTTTCGGCTTCCGGATCGGACCGCATCGTTGTCGAAGCCGAGATTTTCACCAGGCAGTCGAAAGACGAGACCAGACGCTGGTACGTGCTTGAGCAAGATGGCGAGGTGCCCGATCTCGCGGGAGCCGGCGAGGCAACGAAGTGGGTGGGGCCCAAGCAGTCCGCAGCGGCGAGTGCCAGCGGTCGGACGTTCTTGAAACTGCTGCCCGATACCCGGCAAACGCACGGCGATAAGTTGATTCGGGGTGAGAACTTTTCGCCTGAGCCGGGAAAGATCGCAATCCTCGACTACCCCGTCGATTTTCCCAAGCCAGGCCGCTATTACGTCTGGGTCCGTGCCTACTCGTCAGGAACCGAGGATAACGGTTTGCACGTGGGAATTGATGGCGGTTGGCCCGAGAGTGGTCAGCGGATGCAGTGGTGTGAGGGCAAGCATGCTTGGACATGGCAGTGCGCGCAGCGGACGGCGAAGAAGCATTGCGGCGAACCGATGCAGATCTTTCTGGATGTGAAGATTCCAGGAAAGCACGTGGTCAGCTTTTCAATGCGCGAAGATGGTTTCGCGTTTGATCAATTCCTCTTGACCACCGACCGCGGCTATCGCCCCCAGGGTGAAGAGCGTTCCGTGCAACTGCCTGACCCGCCAGGCAAGGCAGGCACGGACCAGTGATGGTGGGAGTGATCGGCGACTATCGTTCGATCCGCAGCAGGCTTCCGGTGTCGCCTTCGAATTTGTCGTCGATCACCCAGGCGTTTCGCAGCAAAACGTAAAGCGAACCATCGCGGGTGAAACGCAAATCGACCGGTCGCCGTAATCCCGCGGCAAACTCATCCGCCCTCTTCATCTCGTTCGGGTCGAGTGCCTTGATCCAACCATGAACGAAGTCGGCAAAGAAATAGCGACCCCCGAACGGGCCGCCCAGACTCCTCGGAGCAAAGTCTCCTCCGGAGATCGAGGCTTGGGGATAGGCATGCACCGGACCGACGAAACCTTTGCGGTCGGTGAAGCCGTGATCGAGTCTTGGCCAGCCATAGTTGGCACCCTCCACGCCTGGATTGATTTCTTCGAACTTTCCACCGACGTCATTGATCAGCATTGATCCTTCGACGCCGAAGGCGAAGGTGAATGGATTGCGGCAACCGATTGCCCAGATCGCCTGGTACTTGCCTTGGGTTTGGTCGAGGAAAGGATTGTCGGACGGGATCGACCCGTCTTCTTCAATGCGGAGGATCTTTCCCTGAAACGTGTCCAACTTTTGGGCGGGCGACTTCGCGGTCTGCTCGCCGATTCCAATGTATAGTTTGCCATCGGGGCCAAAGTGGATCGCGCCGCCTTGATGGCCGGCCGGAACATTTCCACCGAGTTTGGTTTGATCGTCACCGCGTAACAGAATTTCTTCGCTTCCGGCAACCACGGTGTCGCCTTCCACGCGAAATCGGCTGACACGGTGATGCGGATAGGGATCGGCCGAGACGTAGCAGACATAGACGTAGGGAACGAGCGGAAATCGCGGGTGCACGGTCACCCCGATGAGTCCGCGCTCCCAATTGGAGTCGACATCGATTTCGAGCATCGGCTCGGGCAATAATTCGTCGTCCTTGATCACCCGCAGTCTTCCCGTTTGTTCGCAAACCAGCACGCGTCCGTCATCAAGGGTTTCGAGCGCGGTCGCTCCCGTGAGGCGCGTGGCGACGGTGGTGATCCGATAGCCGTCGGGAATGGAAATCGGGCCGCGAGTGCCTGAGCCGGGCTTGTCTTTGATGCCGCTCCGCAACGTCTCCAGATAGGCAACCAGATCACAAAACTCATCGCTCGACAGCGACGCGGCCAGACCGTCGGGCATCAGCGAAACCGGACTCGCCTTGATGGCCTCGATCTCGTTGCGGCTGACCGTCATGCGATCGGCGTTGGCGTCTTCGATCACCAACGACTGATCGTCCTCTTCTTTGATGATCCCCGCGAGCAACTTTCCCGATGTGGTCAGGATGGTGCTTGAGCGATAGCCTTCGACAATCTGCTGCGACGGATGCAGCAACGACTCGATCAAGTGGGGACGATCAAACTTTCCGCCGATCCGCGATAGATCGGGTCCCACCTTACCTCCCTTGCCGTTGACCTGATGGCAGATCGCGCAACGCGTCCGCTTTTCATCCAGGAACAACACCCTGCCCTTCTTTGCATTGCCCGCCTGGGTCATCGCTGCCTGCTCGAACCGCTGGCGCGTCTCCGGAGTGACTTCGTGCGAAGGCTCGGCTGCCGTCAAGTCGAAGCACAGCAGAAGCACTGGCAAGCAGGAAAAGAAACGCATGATGCGTGGCCTCATTACAGTTTGCGAACGCGCAGATTCTTGACTTTGATTTGCATTGGCGGACCCGAGTGTAATTGAAACGCGAAGATCCCGGAGGCCTTCCGGTTCTTTTCGTCTTCGTCCCATGCGATCGCCATCACGCGACCGTTGATGATGTGGGTGAACTGAAACCCTTGGGCGATGATGACGTAGTCGTTCCATCCGTCCCGGCGAATCACCTGTTCCAGTTCGGCAGGATCCCCCAACGAGCCGACCTTTTCAATGACGGGCTTCTTTTTGCCTGCGGGGGCCGTGCGAACGATGACCGCCTCGCCACGCCCGCCCATGAACATGCGGCCGTTCTCTTCGAAGAACATGCCAGAGAACTTGTCGAGCGTTCCGTCCTCATGCCATCGAGCTTCAAAGTCAGCCTGATAGCCACGGACCACGAAGTCGTCTTGTTCGCTGCTGCGATACTGGATCCCCGAGTTGAAGCCGGTGACTTGGTAGGAGAACCGCAGTTCAAAGTCGCTGTACTCGTCGCCGCGACGTATGAGGAAAGTATTGTGTTCCGCCTGATTGTCTTCGGTGGTCTGACCCACGATTACGCCATCCTCGACGCGCCAAAACCGCTTGTCCCCTTCCCAACCCGATAGATCGCTGCCGTTGAAGAGCGAGAAAAATCCGGGTTCCGGATCGTCGGCGCGAACGACCGGGGCCATCAACGAGACAACGAGCAACGAGACAACGAGTAATCCGAAAGCAACGATGCGATGCATGTTCCCACCTATGGCCTGAGTAGATGATGATCCAGAATCTTGGCGACGTCATGCGTGGCCGCAATCCCATCGTCGAAGGCGGCGGCGAATTGAATGAATCCGTGCAGGTTGCCGTCGTACCGCCGAGTGGTCGTCGGCACGCCGGCTTCGTTTAGTTTTTTCGCGTACGCCTCACCTTCGTCGCGCAGCACATCATACTCGGCCGTGATGATGTGCGCTCGAGGCAGTCCGGCGAGCGACGCTCCGCGGATCGGGGCAGCGAGAGGGACCGGTTCCTGGTCACCCAGGTACTGCCGCCAAAACCACTCCATGTTTCCAAGTGAAAGTCCGTGGTTCTCGCCGAATCGACGGTACGTTTCGGTTTCAAAATTCGGTTCGATCACGGGATAGACCAGGACTTGCAGATCGATCTGCGGTCCACCTTCGTCTTTCGCCTTGATTGCGACGGCGGCCGCCAGATTTCCACCCGCACTGTCGCCCGCGACGGCGAGGCGTCCGGCTCGGACACCGATTTCGTCGGCATGCAGGCCGACATACCGAGTTGCGTCGTAACACTGCTGAAGTGCCGTGGGGAAGCGTGCTTCGGGCGAGAGCGAGTAGTCGACCGCAATGATCGTGCAGGCCGATTCCTTGGCCAGCCTTCGACACAGAGGATCATGGGTATCGAGATTGCCAAGCACCCAGCCGCCGCCGTGAAAATAGAGCACCGCCGGTTGCCGGTCTGCAGCCCGATCGCCTGTGGTGTCGCTGAAGATTCGTACGTTGATGTCGCCCGGCAACGATCGGTTCTCGACGCGAGCGAGCGACGGACCCTCGCCAAAAAGATCGGTCAGGCTGCTGAATGCTTCTCGCCCTTGCGTGGGCGTTAAGGATTCCCAGGGAGGAGGGTTCTCGCGGGCGAGGGCGTCAAGGAATGCTTGCGCTTGATCGGTCAGGGGCATGATGCGAATCTCGAAAGAAGGAAAGAGGTGTGTGTCACTCGGTGGCCGATAACCGTTTGGCGATCGCCTCGTAGTCGGATGACTCGCGACCTGCTTGTTCTAACAAGCCGATGCGAAATGAATTCTCTCCGCGCAGCAAAGGCTCGATACCATTGCTTCCGCGCCCAAAGCCAAACACGACCATCCCGTCTGCTGACGTCAGGCCATCCTTGGAATTGCCAAGGTGCGAAAAGGTGTCGATCGCTTCATCAACTTGTTCATGGACAATGTAGAGAACTCGCGCCGCGGCGTTGTCACCGAAGTATGCCCAACGCCAATGGTCGAAGAGCTTGTCGCCCTTGACGTAATCGTGAGGCTGGGTGATCGGTCGCATCGTGTCGGTCGCAAAGTACTGCTGGTTCGGAGCCCATCGTCCGGCAATTGGTCCCTCGTAGAGGAACCAGTAGGGCGTGTCCGCTTCGGTCTTTTCGACAGTCAGCGTTGCATCGTCGGTGGAAAAATCCCAACGCAGTTGCCACTTGCCCGCTTTGCTCGTGCACACAATCGTGTTGTCGTCGACTCGTTGGCTTGTTGCGACGTCCCAACCGGGATGACCGAACCCGCTTTCTGATCGGCCGAAAACGAGATTCGGGATGCCCCGAAAGGCGCCAGCCGCCGATTCCGGATAGGTATCCCAAGGTTCTCGTTTGAAGGCGATCCAGTCGCGGCCGTCGCGATCGATGAGCCGTGACAAGCCGCCGGCATCCTTATCCAACCAATAAGTCGCGTGCCGTGTTTCAATCACGAAATGGTCGCGATTCTCGTATCGGCCTTCGCGAATCGTGACGTCCGGTTTCGGAGACCGTGTTACCAACGCTGGACCGGGCCAGAGCAGTTCAAGTTGATGATGCTCGGTGTCTGAATGGATTCGAAACACGTTCTCACCAGGTCGAAGCACTGCCGGGGGAAGCTCTAGCAGGTCGTAGTCATAGAAGTGGTTCTTGCCTTCAATCGGCATGGAGTGATCATTGATGCGGATCGGATCGTGGTGACCATCCCAGCCGTGCCAGGTTCGCAGGTGCACTGCGGCTTCGTCTATCCGGTCAACGTCGATAGCCTTTGGAAGATCAAAAAAGCAGTCCTTGGTCTCGCCGGCGCGAACCCCGTGATCTTCGGTGATGCCCCGAGCAGGATAGAGTTTGACAGAGAGGTCATGCCGAACAAGCGACAAATCGTGGACCACGTCGGTGACGAACCAGTAGCCACGGGAGTCCTGGATGCGGGCAACCAGTGAAACGCAACCGGGCCGTTGGTCGGGCACCCAATGCGTGTTCCAAGTCAGGCGATGGGGTGTGCGCCACAGGGTGCCAACATGATCGCGTATCTGATTAGCCTCGCCTCGGACCAACTGAAATCGACTCGCATGCCATCCGCCGTGCGACCCATCGCCGTCTTCGTCATAGCCCTCGTACGATGCCAAGACATCGATGCGGGCGACACCGTTGGGCGCCGCGGCTTCAATTTCGATCTGCGGATGATCGCTGATGGATTGATCGTTGTCGGGTGAAACAATTTCACCGTGGATCTGATACTCTTTTCCCTTCGCGGTGGCGTCGTAGAAGACGCGGATCACAATCGAATAGATGCCCCATTGGCCCCATCCAAACCCACCCTTTTCATCGCAATCGGCTTCGA
>JARFQX010000657.1 GCA_029287555.1 Rubripirellula sp.
GCCGATGCCGACAAACACGGCGAGTGCTGACTGAGGCTGCAGCAGGTTGTAGTTCACCTCGAAAATGGTGAACAAGCAAAGAAACACGCCCAAGAAGGTGACGACCGACTTCTTGACGGACTCGTATCGACTCGAGCCCAACTTTTTCGTCACTTGCCCTTCAGCCACTTGCGAATCGCTCATCGACGGTTACCAGGCTCGCAGTCGCCACACCGGGCGAGATCAAGGGAGGGCGGAACAAAAACAGAAAGGACAGTAACAAGAAGAAGCAGCGGGGCAGCGGTGCATCGACTGAATCGAATGGTCACGGCACTTTCACGAGGCAGCACTCGGTTTCAAGATGCCGCACCCGCGGGGGCCTCGGCTGTCTCCTCATCAGAAGCATCCGCATCCGATTCTTCCGCCGAAGCGGCCTCGCTCGATTCAGCCTCTTCTTCCGAGCCGGGCCAGATGCCGGCTTCCTGGTAGAAGCGAACAGAACCCGGGTGGTACTCGACACCCGTGTCGCGGGCCACGTTGCCAGGATTGATCGCCTTTCCAGCAGGATGCTGTTCCGCAATTTCCGCGCGGTGCTCCCAGATTGTCTTCGTGACCTGGTAAATCAACTCTTCATCCTGCGCGGCGGACGTGATCAAGTGCATCGACCCGACATTGAGACCCTGAAAGTCCTCTTCAAGTCCTTTGTAGGTTCCCGCAGGAATCGTCGCCGGATGAAAGAACGCGTACTCTTCGATCAGTGCCTGGCGAGCCTCTTCGTCGAACGGAACGAAGTTTAGGTCGAAAGTGCTCGCCGCTTGCGAAATCGACGAAGTCGGCACGGCCCCACCAAGAAATGCGGCGTCAGCCGAACCATCGGCAAGTTGATCAACCGAACTACTCTGAGTCGCGTTGAGGGATGTGATGTCGTTCCAACCCACGCCATGCTCGCTAAGAATCGGCTCAATGAACATTTGGAACCCAGCTCCCGCCGGTCCCGTGATCACCCGCTTCCCTTTCAAGTCAGCGATCGTTTGAATCCCCGAGTCGGCGCGAGTGATGAACATGGCGACGTTGGGGGCGAGTGTCGCAATCGCGCGAATGTCATACTTTTGGTTCCATCCCGCTTCCCCACGCACGGCAAAGTACGAGATCGCGGCATTGGACATTCCCAGTTCGAGCTCGCCTTGTTGCAAACGGCGAATGTTCTCCTGAGAGCCCTTGGTCCCTTTTGGACTGAGCTTCCAATCAATCGGCCCCTTGTGTTGATTCAAGACATCGCAAATGGCGCCGCCGACCACCGGAAAAGCGCCGCCAACCGGCGCCGTTCCCATGCTGATGAACTGACGCCCGCCTGAACCATCCGAAGTCGACGTGCTTTTGCTGCAACCGATCAAGAGCAGGAAGGGAATCAGCAATCCGGGCAAGAAGTGCCTTGATGTCATCGGTGGTAGACCCTGGGGGTGCGGTAGGTTGAATGGGGAATTCAGGAAGGAAAACAGCGAGCCCGACGACGCCGTCTTGCGTCACGGGGAGTCTGCTAAGTCGCATCTCAGTCGCATCTCAGTCGCGTCCGGTCTTCGCTGTGCAGAGGCCTCGCGAATTCGACCTCGGGGCCAATTTGCTGCCGACCTATGGTAACACGCGTCGATTGCAGCGTGTAGGCTCGCAAAGCCGTCTTCGGGTTGACCGTTTGCTAAGCCTTGTTCGCAAACGGGGCTCCGATTGCTTTCTGGGGGGCTTGCGTTGCCTAATCCAGCGAAGTTCTCAGCGGCGTTTCGGTATCTTCGGCGACTCTGGTGTTACTGCCGGCTTGATTTTGACTCGTAACAATCGAATCCTGGGTTTGCCACCACGTCTCGGCGTCGGCGCGAGTCCAATCGCCGGCGGATTGGCATTTCTGCAGTTCCTCGCAGAGGATCCGCGCCGAAGGGAAACGGTCGTCTGGATCCTTCGCCAAACAACGCATTAGGACCGCTTCAAGATCTGCGGGCACATCGGGCCGATGAACCGAAAGGGGCTCAGGCGTCTGTTCGACCACGGCCTGCATCACCTGCATCGGTGAACTGGCCACGAAGGGCGGTCGACCGCAAAGCAGGAAGTAACCGACCGACCCAACCGAGTAGAGGTCGCTGCGAGCGTCAATGGCCTCCGGGCGCGTGGCTTGTTCGGGCGACATGTACGACGGCGTTCCCGCCACCATCTTGCCCGACAAGCTCATGCTCGGCTCCGACTCGCGCACCACACCAAAGTCAAGCAGCTTGGTGAAATCGTAAATACCTCCACGCTGGGAAGCGAAGATGTTGGCCGGCTTGATGTCGCGATGGATCAGTCGGGCGCCGTGCGCCTCGGTCAACGCATCGCAAACCTGTACCAGGAAGTGAACGGCGCGCCCGGGCGGCAGCGGTCCGCTGGATCGAACCAGTTGCTGGAGGTTCATGCCCGGCAGATATTCCATGGCAAAGTAAAAGAGTCCCTCCTTAGTTTGACCGTAGTCATAGACCTCGATGGTGTGCGGATGCGTCAACTTCGCCGTCGCCCGGACCTCACGTTCGAAGCGTCGCAGCAACCGAGCGTCATCGCTTCGATCAGGCCTTATGTACTTCACGGCGCACGCCCGTTTGAGCAGCAGGTGCTCCGCTTCATAGACCTTTCCCATGCCCCCGTCTCCAATCAAGCGAGTCAGCCGGTACTGACCGAGCCGGCGTGCCTCGCTTGCCATCGCGCGGGCGTCTTGGAGTTTGCGCGCCGCGTAGATCGCGATCCCCGCCGCGGCAATCGGCGCGAGAAATGGCTGGCCACCCTCGTCCCGGTCCAAGATCTGGGCAAATTGCGGATCGATCGACCGCAGCAAGACCGCAGCCGCCAAAGGAACCAGGGAGAGCGGGACCAAGATGCTGGCTGCCCGCTTCCATGTGTTAGGCATGAACATCCCATACACGATGATCAACATTGTCCAAGCAAGGTAGTGCCAGCTGTTGAAACTGATGACCGTCTCAACTTTACCCAGCGCGGCGAAGTATGGAATGGAACGGAAATAAAGCACCAGTTCAAACAGGGCAATATTGGCAACGATCACCAACTCAGCGATTCGCAACCATCGGAAACTGATTTCGCGAGACCGATGCAACTGCCACGCGACCATGAGACCGATGAACGTGGAAAAGAGGCGAACACCGTAGCCAAGTGCCGGATTGTTGTAGTGGATCAATCGGATCATCGAAGCGGCACTGATGATTGCCAGAACGGTTGCCACGATCGTCAAACGACGATGCAACAGATCGCGGCTTTCCTTCCATGTATCGGCGCGAACCAGATACGGTTCCACTTTGGACGGCGACTTCGTCTCGCCATCCAATTCGCCCTCGTCCGGTTGATCGATAACCGTCTTGTCCTGGTGGTGATGCTTCAGCAGCGACCGGACTTCCCGATAGGTCGTCGAGTCGTCGCCGCAAACGTGATGCAGAAAGGACTCGCGATCCTCCGGCTGCAAGCGAATCACCCGAGAAAAGATCTCCTTCACTCGCTGGAAATCGTCTGGCGTCACGACACACTCTCGCCGGAAAGCTCACGTCGCAACCAGGCGCGCAACATGGTCCACTCGGATTCGACGGTCCGCTTGGAGACGCCCAGTACCTCGGCAACTTCAGCCACCGTCATCCCACCGTAGAATCGAAGTTCCACAATCTGTTCCTGACGAGGATCCAGTTCCTTCAACTTTTCCAGCGCCTCTTCGATGGCCAAGATGTCTTCGTTGTTGCGGTTGCTCACACAGAGATCATCATCCAATTCGATTCGGCGGATCCCGCCTCCACGCTTTTGGCTGAGCTTGCGGCGCGCATGATCGACCAGAATGCGTCGCATCATCTTGGCCCCAATGGCAAAGAAGTGCGTCTTGCCTTGCCAATCGACCTGCTTTTGACCCACCATCCGCAAGTAGGCTTCGTTGACCAACGCCGTCGGTTGTAGCGTGTGGGCGGGGGATTCTTGCCCAAGCAATTTCTTGGCCAGTAACCGCAGGCGGTCATAAACCAGCGGCATCAACTCTTCAGCGGCTGATTCCTCGCCGTTGGCGAACTGACTCAACAGAACTAGGACGCGCGGATCTTCTTCGTTCATGTCAACCCAACGGTAGCGCGTGTGCTGCTGATTCCTTCCCAGCGTACCCAGCCGTCAACGATCCGAAGGCCGGTCCAACCCGCTCCAAAGGGCCAAATAAGCGTGCGCAATCATGAACGAGGATTGGCGTGCTCAGAAGAATCGCCCTCCCGTTTCGGCAGTGTCGGACGCGGTAGCGGCCTGGGAGGGCACGGTTTGAAGGCATGGAAACTCACCAGAAAACGCAAAATGGTCCTTTCCGGGCTTGAGAGCCCGACTCTCCCGGTAGAAGAGTGATCCATCAAAATTCGCATCCACAATTCCGCAAGTATTTCAGTGTAGAGAAGCGTCGTGCGGAAATCCACCACGACCTTTCCAGGCCAATCAAGCACTAGAGAAGAACGCCACTGCCTCACTGCCTCACTGCCTCACTGCCTCA
>JARFQX010000692.1 GCA_029287555.1 Rubripirellula sp.
AACGCGAGTGAACTCCAAACTCTTCGGATTCCACTTGTAGTAATACATGCACGGCATCTCGCTTCCACCCGGATCTTTGCCGTTGTGGGCATAGTAGCGTTTGCCGGTGATCAGTTCCTCCTGGCCGTCGCCGTCGAGATCCGCCCAGGCGAGCGAGTGCGGCTGGCTAAAACTGTGGTCGATCTCATGTTCGGTCCAGCGAATCTTGCCCGATTCATCGGCACCGTCGTTCTGCCACCAGTAGAGGCCGTAGTCGTGACCCCGGCCGTGAATCAAATCGCCGTCGCCGTCGTGGTCCAAGTCCGCGACGATCATTGGCAAACTGGCGTGCAAGTCCCAATCGGCGTGGAACGTCCACGGCTGGCCCCAGGGATCACTTTCGGGTTGCTCGTACCAGCCCTGACCGACCAGCAGATCATCTCGTCCGTCACCGCTGATGTCGCCGACCGCTAAACCGTGCCCGTTGCCTTTGGCACCAAGCTGATGCGGTTTCAGTTCAATGAGTGCACCGTTTTCGTCGGGCTCGGCCCGATCCACCAATCGCCAGATCACCGTCGGCACGTCCTTTTTCCAACTGTTGACCAACCACTCGGGACGCCCATCACCGTCGATGTCGTGCATCATCTGGCCTTCGTTGCACGTATTGCCCGTGTCGACCAGCAAATGCTCCGGCCAACGCTTGCCCAGTCGCAGCGATTCCGAGCCAGGGTTTTCGTACCAATGGATTTCCGTTGGAAGGAATGAACCGGCGATGACATCGAGTCTTCCGTCCTGATTGACGTCGAACAGATAGTCGCCGTTGCTTTCCACGTAGCCATTCCAGTCGTCGATGTTCCGCAGCGGACGGGGAGCCCAGTCTCCGGCACGAAACCAGTTTCGCCCGGCCACCACATCGGTGCGACCATCTCCGTCGATGTCGCCCGCGGCAATCCCTTCATTGGCATCGAGGGTCAACAATTTGGCCCGAAAGGTAATCCCTGGCGATTCGGCCAAAAGTGGGAGAGCAGGGCAAAACAGCAGAAAAAGGCAAGAAATGTAGCGGATCCGCATCGGTTTCCTCAATCGCGTACTGGCTCGGTAATTATCTTGGTTCGCGGCAGCACATCCCCTCGGATCGTCGCTTGGACGTGCTTCGACTCGTGGCCGAACGGTCGGTTGCTCGATCGGTCCGGTCATCCGGCATCCGCCAAGGCTCCGGAATTACCCAACCAACAACGTTTGCCCAGACAAAACGCCTGCCCGCTGCGTGGGGCTGAATTCTCGACGAACGGGGGAAAACGGGTTGTTGGATGACCGAGTTCGAAGTCATGATTGTAGCCTCTTCTTCGTGATCCTTCCGAGTTGGTGAGAAAAGAAGTTCGCTGCATGTCCATCATCCGTCCGTTGGCGATCCGCGAGAGTTCCCGGAACGAGGGACCACGTCACCTTTCTGCGAAGGACGAGCCGCTGTACCTGGAGGAGATTCGGGTCGGCGACACATGGAGCAGCGAAGTTCGCGAGATCACGTCGGACGACGTCGAGGAATTTGCCGCGTTGACCGGCGACCACGATCCCCTGCATCGAGCCGATGGCGACCATACACCGTTCGGCGAACCAGTCGCCCACGGGCTGCTGGGGCTGAGTGTTTTGGCCGGGCTGGGCACGCGATCACCCAACGTCGCCACGTTGGCCCTGATCGGCATCAGCGAGTGGCAATTCGAGGCCCCCATCTTCTTTGGTGACCATGTTCACGTGGTCACGGAAGTCGAGGAGATTCAACAGCATGGCCGCCGGGCGGGACGCGTCACCTGGCGTCGCCAACTTCTTAACCAACACGGCCGCGTGGTCCAGCGGGGACGCTTCGTCTCGCTCGTCGCTTCCCGCAATCGGGGCCGCCGCCTCTCGCCCCAGGATGAAGCGCCGCCGCGGCACAAGCGTACGCCCCGCTGAAACGTGCCTCGTTCGATGGAAGTTCCTTCGGCGGTCCCCGTCGATTGGTGTCAGATCGATTCGGCCTCGGTTCGCTGTACAATTCAGCGGTCTCGCACTCGAGGTTCCCTGTCGCAGCCAACGTCTTGCAACTTCGATCGGGCACACGAACTTCCTCCTGCGAGGACGCCAGTCGACGAAGCCCTGGCCTACTGATGGTCCTAAACTGGAGCGATGAGCCGATGCAACCACGATCCTTTCACTTGACCTTGATGGGCTACTTGTCGGTTGCGTTGACACACGTTGCCTTCGTCGCGACCGCATGCGCAGCGACACGGCCTCACATCATCTTGGTGATGGCTGACGACCAGGGCTGGGCGCAAACCGGTTACTACAATCACCCGGCATTGAAGACGCCGGCGCTTGACGCGATGGCAGCGGAGGGCCTGAGGTTCGATCGTTTCTACGCCGGTGCGCCGGTTTGCTCCCCAACTCGAGCCAGTGTTTTGACGGGTCGCGCGAACGACCGCACCGGTGTGGAAAGTCACGGTTACCCACTTCGTCGACAAGAAATCACCCTGGCCCAAATTCTTGCCGACGCTGGTTACCAGACAGCCCACTTTGGCAAATGGCATCTCAATGGGCTTCGCGGCCCGGGCGTACCGATCCTGCTATCCGACACTCACCATCCCGGCGAGTTTGGTTTCCAGACGTGGCTTTCGGTCACCAATTTCTTCGACCGTGATCCGATCCTTAGTCGCCAGGGGACTTTCGAAGAGTTCCACGGTGACTCATCCGAGATCGTGGTTGACCAAGCGATCGACTTTCTGGCAGCACATTACGAGCGGGCCCCCACCTTCACGGTGATCTGGTTCGGTACGCCTCACAATCCTTTCAAGGCTTCCGCGGAAGATATGGCATCCTTTGGCGACTTGGATGAGGATTCAAGGAACCACTATGGTGAACTTGTCGCAATGGATCGCAGTCTTGGCAATCTAATGAGCGCGTTGAATCAGCTTCGCATCGCCGATTCAACGATGGTGTGGTTCTGCAGTGACAACGGTGGCCTTCCCAAGATTGAACCGAGCAGCGTCGGAAAGCTGCGGGGCAACAAGGGGACAATCTTCGAAGGCGGTTTGCGGGTACCGGGGATCATTCGTTGGCCGGCCGGGATCAAGCAACCTCGCGTCACGGCGTTCCCCGCATCGGTCCTCGACATGCTGCCGACAATCCTCGATCTGACCGGTTTGTCCCATCCCGATCCCGATCGCCCGCTCGATGGGATCAGCCTCCGACCCCTGTTCGAACGCGAGCTTGATCACCGCGATAAACCGATCCCTTTTCGTTACCGGGGCCGGATCGCGTGGATCGACAACGACATGAAGTTGTTGAGCAACGATCTGAACAAGGGCAGCTTCGAACTGTACGATTTGGCGAATGATCTGGACGAATCGAACGATCTAGCCGCGGAAATGCCGGAGCTTGTCAACAAGATGCGGGAGCCGATGCTGCGTTGGAATGCGTCGGTCGAAGCGAGCGTGCAGGGCAAGGACTACCCCGAAGGCCAAGTCGACCCCAAGGAGCCAACCCCTCGTTTCTGGACGGAAGTCGACGCGTATCGTCCTTACTTTGACGACTGGAAGGAACGTTGGGAATATCGCTCGCGGCTTAGCAAGGTCCCCACGAAGTAATCCTCGCGGCCCCCTCGTGCTCAGCGAAGCGGTGCTCGCAATTGAAAAGGATGGTAAGGGCCGCGCCAATTGATTCGAGCACGAGCACGAGGAAACGAGTCGAGCTCGGCGCGACTTTGCGCATTTTTTCACAAACTTTCGTTGATCGAATGTTCACGGTTGGCGAATAAAAAGTTTGACTTGGGCAACGATCACTCCTAGCCTGAATGATCTTGT
>JARFQX010000606.1 GCA_029287555.1 Rubripirellula sp.
CCGCCGGGCTACCGTCGGTCCGCCCAGCGTCGAAAATACCCATCCATTCGTTCACGGTGCCTGGTTGTTCGCACACAATGGGACCATTCCGTCTTTCGAGACCGTGAGGATGCGACTCCTCGAGAACATGGACCCCCTTCAGCGCAACGAAATCCATGGAACCACCGACAGCGAGCACCTATTCCGGTATCTGTTGAGTCTCTGGCAGCAGCATCCGGAGCGGCCGCTCGTTGAAAGCCTCAGGCTTGGCTTATTGCAGGTGCTGCAATGGGGGAAGGAGAGCGGCAACGAGCAGAGGGCCGGTCTCAACGTCCTGTGGACCGACGGCGACCACTTCGTCGGCTCGAGGCTCAACCGTACGTTATGGATGCTCGAACGCGACGATATCGTTGTTTGCCCGATCTGCGGGAAGAGCCATGTGCATCATCGTCCCCAGGCTCATTACCGGTCGGTGGAAGTTGCCTCCGAGCCGATCTCGGAGGAGGCTTGGCGCGAGGTCGCGAACGAGTCGATCTTCTCGATCGATGCCGATCTCAGAATCGAGATGCTTCCTCTGAGTACCTGACTTCGGGCCGGCGTCATCGGCTATCACTTAGCCGCGATCTGCTGGGGTGACGATCCTGCAGCGAGGCTATGAGACTTATGAACGCTCGGGATAAGGCCAGCGCCACACCCGCGGTGCTACTCTTGTCCGATCTAGCTCCCTTGTAAAACCGCCGATAAGTGTTGGCCCACGGTCCGAGCTTAGCCAATCGGTCCGGTCGCCTCCGAATGCGCCATTGAGATAGGTCAACGCTTATCATCTACGCCCCTGAAAGACTACGCAGGCCAAAAGTGCGAGAACAAGCAGCGGCGGAGGAAACCGTGATCAGCCAGGGAGCGAGCACCCCGTTGCGCTTCATTGCACCCGACGGGCAGGCCGAACGTGAATTGCCCGTCTTCGCCGACCGGGCAGCGCTTATCTCTTTCTATCGCGCAATGCTGCTGACGCGCATATTCGACGAAAAGGCCGTCGCCCTGCAGCGCACGGGCCGGCTCGGCACCTTCGCATCATCTCTTGGCCAGGAGGCGGTTTCCGTCGGGCTGGCTAGCGCCATGCGCAAAGAAGACGTTCTGCTGCCATCCTTCCGCGAGCAGGGGGCGATGCTCTGGAGAGGCGTAAGTCCTGTCGAGCTGTTTCTTTACTGGGGCGGCGACGAGCGAGGCAGCGACTTTGCCGGCCCACGCGGGGATTTTCCTATTTGCATCCCCGTGGCCAGCCATGCGCCCCATGCCGCCGGCGTCGCGCTCGCAATGAAACTGCGCGGAGAAAAGCGTGCAGCCGTCGCTGTCATGGGCGATGGAGCAACATCGAAAGGCGACTTCTACGAGGCGATCAACATTTCCGGCGTCTGGCGGTTGCCAGCGGTATTCGTCATCTCTAACAACCAGTGGGCGATTTCCGTGCCTGTGGGCCGGCAAACCGCGGCGGCAACCTTAGCGGTCAAGGCCATGGCAGCAGGCATCCGATCGGCAAGGGTCGATGGAAACGACGTCATCGCCGTGCACAATGCCGTCGGCGAGGCCATCGACCGTGCAATCTCGGACCAAGGGCCGACACTTGTCGAATGCGTCACTTATCGCTTGGGCGATCACACCACTGTCGATGATTCTAGCCGCTACAGATCCGATCAAGAGGTCTCCGAGAACTGGCCGAGTGAGCCGGTCGCGCGACTAAGACAATACCTTACCGCACACGAGGGTTGGACGAAATCCGACGAGGAAAACTTGATTGCCGAATGCCACAACCTCGTCGGCGAGGCAGCGGACCGATACGCTGCAATAGATCCACTGGAACCAAAAGATATGTTCGAAATGACCTTCGCCTCGCTGCCAAGAGACCTCGAAGAGCAGCGCAATCAGCTCAGCTAGGGAATGGAGCAAGCAGATGGCGGACCGCATGCTAGTCGAAGCGGTCAGAATGGCTCTCGCCCGCGTCATGAGCGAGGACGAGACGGTGATCCTCCTCGGAGAGGACATCGGCCGCAACGGCGGCGTCTTCCGCGCGACCAACGGCCTGCTCGAGAGATTCGGGGAGCAGCGCGTCCGCGACACACCGATTGCCGAAGCCGCAATCGCTGGTCTGGCAGTGGGCCTTGCCGCTCAGGGCATGAGACCCGTTGCCGAAATTCAATTCTCTGGTTTCATCTACCCTTGCATTGATCAGCTCACAAATCACGCATCGCGCCTAAGGACACGGACAAGGGGCCGCCTGACCTGCCCGCTGGTCATCCGCAGTCCGTCCGGAGGCGGAATCCATGCACCCGAGCATCATAGCGAGAGCATGGAGGCGTTGCTTACGAACGTACCGGGGTTGCGCGTGGTGTTCCCGTCCTCGCCCAAGCGTGCCTATGGGCTTCTTTTGTCCGCAATCCGCGGGCCCGATCCTGTCGTCTTCTTTGAGCCTACGCGACTCTACCGTTCCGCCAAGGAAGACGTCGACGACTCCGGTGAGGGTCTGCCGCTCAACTGCTGCTTCACGCTTCGTGAGGGCACGGACGTGACGTTGGTGACCTGGGGTGCGACTGTTATTGAAGCCCTGGCTGCCGGCGATCATGCGGCGGACGAAGGCGTCTCTGTGGAACTGATCGACGTGGCCATTCTCAAGCCCCTCGACTTCGAAACTATCCGTGCCTCCGTTTCCAAGACGGGTCGAGCGGTCATCGTTCACGAAGCACCGATTTCGGGCGGGTTCGGTGCGGAAATTGCCGCACGCATAGCCGACGAGGCTTTGTTGTCGCTGCTTGCCCCGGTCAAACGCGTCGCCGGATATGACGTCGTCATGCCGCTGCCGCGTCTCGAGCAATTCTACCTTCCGGACGAGCCTCGCATAATGGCCGCAATTCGAGATGTGATGAGCTACACATGAAGGTATTCGAGCTACCCGATCTGGGAGAAGGGCTGGAGGGCGCGGAGATCGTTTCCTGGCACGTCGGCGTCGGCGATAAGGTCGTCGTGGACCAGCCGATGGTGTCGGTTGAGACAGCGAAGGCCGTGGTCGAGATCCCTGCCCCTTGGTCCGGTCGCATCACCCAACTGATCGCAAAGACGGGCGACATCGTCAGCACCGGAGCGCCGCTGGTCGCATTAGCTGATGAAGACAGCGGGCCGGAAGATTGCGGAACCGTCGTGGGTACGCTCCCGGAAAGCAGCTCTGCGAACACTGGCGCTGCGGCCTCGTCAACACCTGCCCGCGAGCCAACAAAAACGTCGGAAAAGAGCGTTCGCGTGAGCCCTGCCGTCAGGCGGCTCGCCCGAGAGGCAGGCATCGACCTCGCGAGCGTTTCAGGCACGGGACTAGGCGGTATGATCACGACGCACGATCTCGAGCAGGCCAGGCCCGCATCCGCCCGAGACGGATATAAGCCCCTGCGCGGGGTGCGCCGGGCGATGGCGATCAACATGGCACGGTCTGCCCGCGAAGTACCAGGTTCAACCGTGACCGACGAGGTCGTTGTCGGCCATTGGCCGCCTGACGCCGTTGTCACGAGCAGACTCGCGGGAGCGCTCGTCGCCGCGTGCTCTACGGAACCGGCCCTCAACGCTTGGTGCGACATGAAACGCATGGAGCGTAAGCTCTGGGACGAAGTCCACATCGCGGTTGCTATCAACACTCCCGAAGGCCTCTTCATACCAGTCCTGCGCAATTCCGAGACGCTTCCAATCGCTGAAATACGCCGCCGTCTTGAAAAGATGAAGGCCGATGTCCTATCGCGCAGGACGCGCCCTGAAGACATGACCGGCGCCACCATCTCCTTGTCGAACTTCGGCATGCTCGGTGGGCTGCACGCAGCTCTGGCGATCGTTCCGCCTCAGGTCGCCATCCTCGGCGCGGGACGCATCTTTGAAGCCGCCCGGCCTTCCGTCGGAGAAGTAAAGGTCACCCGGATACTTCCTCTGTCC
>JARFQX010000766.1 GCA_029287555.1 Rubripirellula sp.
GGTGGCTCCACGGTTCGAGCGGTCGCTGCTCGAGGCTCGCCATGCGGTCGGTCAGCTCGGCCACGGTGCGATCGAGCGGTTCGAGTTTCGCTTCAAATTCGGCGATCCGCTCTTGGTAGTGTTCTGCCTGCTGCTCGTATCGGTTCGCTTCGCTGTGAAAAGCGGTCACGGTCGCGAACGATTTCGGACCCGAGATGCGATCGGTCTTACCGGATCATTCGCGTTCGGACACTGGGACGCCATCTTCGATCGCGTCTCCGGGGTGAGTGACCACGCGAATCCCTTCATCGAGTCCCGCGATCACTTGCGCGACGCGACCGTTGTTCTTGCCAATTTCAACCTCGGTGAGTTTCGCGTGGGAGTCTTGCACCACAAAGACCTGCCATTTTTCTTCGGTGCGAAACAGTGCACTCGTTGGCACTTGCAGGACGTCGGGCGACTGCCAAACCGTGATCTCACAGTCGACTCGAAACCCATCCCCCAGCTGCGTCCGCTCCTCGCGAGGATTGATCAGGTCAATGATGACGTTGACTCGCTGCTCCTCGACTCCTAGCGCCGAGAGCTTGGTAAAGCCGGAAGGCTCGACGAGACGGACGCGTCCGTCCAATGGAACCTCGCCACCCCAGCGCTTCAAATGGACGGGATTGCCCGCCGAAATTTGCACGGCGTCCCGCGAGAGAACGTCAGCCACGATTTCCAAATCCGTTGGATCGCCCACTTCCATCAACGGGGATCCGGCTTGAACGACGGTCGTGCTCTCCTGGTAAATCCTGAGAATACGACCATCGATGGGCGCCTTGATCGACAGTTCCATTTCATCGGAATCTCCCCGATCGGGATCGGTTAGCAGCAATGCGTCCCGCTCCAGCTCCAATTCGTACTCGGCAATGTCGACGGCAAAACCGGCGGCCCTCACCTCCTCCGTTCGTTGCTGGAAGAGAAGTTCGTTTTCCGCAAGCTCCCGATCCGAAGCGGCATTCTTGGCGACCAGCTGGCGCATCCGTCCCATTTCACGCTCAGCAAATTGCAGCATCGCCTCCACGCGGGCTAGTTCCGCCTTGGCCGCCTGCAGTTTGCGTTCTGCTGCCCCCACACGGCTCTTAGCCTGGGCGACGGCGCGTGGATCCAACAGCGTTGGATCGGTAGCTTCCATCCTCGCAAGCACCGTCTTGTCGGCAATCACCGGATCGCCCACGTCGTAGGTGACTCTTAGCAATCGCCCCGTCAGCGGCGTTGAAACAACGTAACGTTCGCGAATCCGTGTTTGGCCATCTTCCGACACCTGCACCAGCATCGGCGCACGCCGCACCTCCGCAGCGTCAACCAGAATGGGCGGACGACGCAGCGCGACGAACAAGGTCAAGGCGATCATCGCCAGTACCGTGCTCCCGACGAGCAGCCGAACAATCTTTGGACGAATCGGAGTTTCTCCTCGTTCGCGTCACGCTGATTTGACTCAAGCTACTCGCGACTCTTCAGCACCTCAACTAGATCGAGCCGATCCAGACGGTGTCGTACCAGAAGCCCGCTGACCAGGGAAGCCGCGATCGTCACCAGCGCGGCCCTCGCATAACTTGCCGGATGGATGACCAGTGGAATTCGGTACAATTCAGAATCAAATCCGATGACCATCGCGGCGCAGAATCCAAAGCCGATGCAAAACCCGAGTGGAATCGCCACCACCGTTAGGATACTCAACTCGCCGAGCAGAATCGCGGAAACCTCACCTCGTGTGAACCCGATGACCCGGAGGGTCGCCAGCTCGCGGCTTCGTTCCTCTAGCGAAATGCGGGCCGTATTGTAGACAACCCCCACGGCGATCACGGCGGCGAAGAACACCGTGAAGGACTGCATCGTCATCTGGTTGGCCGCGATCGTGTCGCGGAATTGCTGGATCGATGCCGACTTGATCGAAACCGAGGAAACTTGCGGTGTTTGCTTCAGTTGTCTGTAGAGTTCGACACGGTGCGACGGGTCCACCGCTAGAAAGGCACCGGACAGGACATCCGTCTCCTTCATCAACCGATGCAACTCGTAGCGATCCATGTAGGCGTTGGTGCCGGCATATTCCTTGGCGACCCCGGCGACCGGTAGCTGATACACCAATTCCTCACCCTCGAGCACTTCCACGGTGATGTCATTGCCGGGCACGACGCCGAGCAGGTCGGCGAGCTTATCACTCAGGACCACGCCGCTGGGTGGCAATCGCACCGGTTTTGCTTCGGTGTTGAGCAGGCGATAGAGTTGCCGGTTTGGCTCCAAGCCGAGAATGCTTGTCCGATGATCACGGTGGCCGTGACGAAGATTGACACCGATCGCCCGAAAAGGCTCAACCTGATTGACGCCGGGAAGATTTCGAAGATCGTGTCGAACTCGCGGCGACGTCACTTCACGAAACAGGACTTGAACATCGTGCCGCTGAGCCACCGCGTATTGAAACTCAATCAGATGGTCGAGCGCGTCGGCGAAGAAACCTGTCATCACCATGACCGCCACCGAAAAGGCGATCCCAATGGACGAAAACAACGCCCCAACGGGCCTTCGCTGCAGCCCACGAAGAATCATCCGCGCGGTAACGGGTAACCACGCGTGAATCCCCAAGCGTTCCAACCAAGAGCGACGGTAGATCGGCGGAGCAATCGGCTGCATCGCCTCGGCTGGGGCCAACCTGGTCGCCGCGCGAACGGACCGAAGCGAGCCGACTACGGCGGCCAGCAGGCTGATCACGACCGCTGCGATGATGACCCGATAGTCGGGACGGTAAACGAATGTTGGGAACCGGTAGAACTCGCTGTAGAGCCTTGCCAGACCATTGCCCATCCAAAGACCGGCTACGACCCCCGCCAACGCGCCCAGGCTTGAAACCAGTAGCGATGATTCCAGGTAGTGCCAACCAATCTCGATGTTGGTGTAGCCAAAAGCTTTGAGCGTCGCAATGATCGATCGATGCGTATGGATGCGCCGCGAGAGCACGATGTTCAGCAGGAATGCGGCGACGCACAGGAACACGGCCGGAGCAACCAGGCCCGTCGCTCGCAGTTGCTTCAGCTCATCGGCGAGGAAGCGAGCCGAGAGATGCTGATCTCGATCGATCGCTCCCACCGAACCGTAGGGCTTCAAAACAGCGTCGACGCGATCGACCACTTCGTCGGCGTTAGCCCCTCGCAACAGCCTTAGCGACACATCGTTGAAGGCACCCTCCATGTTGAATGCCGCTTCCATTTGCCGCCGCGGCATCCAAAAGACTCCGAAGCGTTTCTCATCAGGCAGAAGATCGCCGCCGCGGATCTGGATCACGTATTCCGGCGACAGCGCAACGCCGACGATCCTCAGTGTTTGAAGTCGGCCATTGAGCACCGCTTCGATCGTGTCCCCGAGCGCAAGCGAGTTGGCCTCAAAGAATGCGTCGCTGACGAGCACC
Source organism: Rubripirellula sp. (assembly GCA_029287555.1). GTDB lineage: Bacteria > Planctomycetota > Planctomycetia > Pirellulales > Pirellulaceae > Rubripirellula. Next base: position 3,422 of record JARFQX010000766.1, read on the forward strand.
TCGCCGGCACGATCGGGGTCTGGCATTCGCCCACGACGAAGGTGAACCCGGTTGAGACCCACCCCCGATTGCTCCGGCAGTGAGATCAAGCGGCCAACGGCGGGCTCCGCGAGACCGGGGACGTCCAACGTCACATCCGACACAACTCTTGCCTGGACCGCAGCGACGCCGGAAATTTCGGCCAACCGCTCCGACTCCGACATCGGAGCCCGTCGCACCGAGGCAAACAAATGGCCAAATCGGTAACGGTCGTAGTAAGCATCGCGAGTTGCCCGCAGAAAACCCAACGTGTTGAGCGACATCACAAAAACGGCAACGCCCGAGGCAATGACCAAAACGATTGCAAGGGATTGCGCCTTGGACTGGCCGAGCTCGCGAATCAGTTTTCGATCCAATGCACGCATCATTTACCAGCGCAACTCTTGCAGATCCGCGCGATCCGCATTGCGGATGTCCTCGGCAATGCGACCATCCCGCATCGTTACCACCCGATCAGCAATCTGGCCAATCGTGGCGTTGTGCGTGATCACGGCCGTCGTTGTCCCCAGTTCGCGATTGATTCGGGTGATTGCCTCCAGCACCGTGATGCCGGTCGAGGCATCCAAGGCACCGGTCGGTTCATCGCAAAGCAGCACATCGGGCCGCTTCGCGATCGCCCGGGCAATCGCGACCCGCTGTTGTTGTCCACCCGACAACTGCGAGGGAAAGTGATCCTTGCGGTCCTGGAGATTGACCAGTTCAAGCGCCTCCAACGCGCTCATCGGGTCCTTGGCGACGTCGGTCACCAGGCTGACGTTTTCTAATGCCGTCAAACTGGGTATCAAATTGTAAAACTGGAAAACGAAGCCGACGCACTCACGGCGAAAGTAAGTCAGCTGAAGCTGGCTGGCCGTGGTCAATTCCATGCCCCGATAAATGACTTTGCCGGTCGTTGGCACGTCCAGGCCACCGAGAATGTTTAACAGCGTGGACTTGCCACTTCCACTCGGCCCGAGCATCACCGTGAACTCACCCGCGTAGAGGTCCAGGTCGACTCCGCGCAGGGCTTGCACATCGACTTCCCCCATCGGGTAGATCTTGGTGATGTCGCGAATTTGAAAGACTGGCTCGGACAGGGCTCTGGACCATGCGTTCGGAGTGGAAATAACGTGCTGACAAACGATCGCCCAGGGCGAGTCAACCGTTGAAGCCAGCCAGTCGTGATATGACGACTGGCTGCGTGACTCCTATTCTAAGCAGGTCTTGGCGATCAATCCCGACCGAGAGGATTGAGGGTGTCCGGGTATTCGAAGTAGGCCGAATCAAGCGAAACGCAGATCCGGCACCGAACAACAATTCGACGCCGAGCGAATACCTCTGCCGGATCGGCGTCGCTGCGCTCCTTGATGCCGTCAGGCCAGAATGCCAGCGTCGTCCGCTTCGGAGTTCCCGGACAACCCCAGATAATTCTGCTGAGATTCCTCGCGGTGGTGCGGCACTTGCGGTAGCCGGCCAGCCGGCCGCTGGATTGTTGCTGCAACCCAGCTTCGCGTAGAATTCCTCTTCCGGTGGAAGACTTCCCATGAACGAACACATGAGTGAGAAGGTGTCGCCATACTCAGACGAAAAGCTCTTTCACTCCGTGATTGAAGCGTCCCCGGCCGGCATGCTGATTGTTGACCAGGATGGCAAGATTGTCTTGGCCAACCGGGCAGCCGGCGAGCAATTCGGTTATTCGCCGCGTGAGTTAGTCGAACAGTCCATCGATATCCTCGTACCAGAAGCGTCTCGAGGTGGCCACGCGGCACTGCGGGCGCGCTATATGTCTCAGCCGGCACCCCGCGCGATGGGAGCTGAGCGGCACCTGCTCGCACGGCGAAGCGATGGGAGCGAATTCCCCGTTGATGTCAGTCTCCATCCGATCGAGGTCCAGCAACGTCACATGGTGCTTGCCTACGTGCTCGATGCAACCGATCGCCGCCGGGCCGAGCGGGATCGTGAGCAGCAGCAGGCGATGGAACGATTGGCATTGATGGGCCAGTTGGCCGGCGGAGTGGCGCATGAGATTCGCACACCGCTGTGCGTGATTCGAAATGATGCCTATTTTCTTAAAATGATGGCGGACCAACTCGGCGAGGAGGGGATGGAGTGCGTTGAGGAAATCAACCAAGCCGTCCTCAAGGCCGAGCGTATCGTCAGCGAACTACTCGATTTTACGCGTGATTGGCGAGGCGAAGCCCAAGTGGCGAACATCGGCGAGCTGGTGGAGGCGGCGATCCGGGCGGTCACGATTCCCAGCACGATCGAGTTGGTGCAGAAACTCGGAGATGAGGAAATCTGGGTCCGGGTCGACCCGGAACAAATCGAACGAATCTTGATCAACTTAATACGCAATGCCGCCCAGGCTTTGGGAGACAAGGGGAAAATCGAGATTGTCGCGGCAACCCGGGGGGCTCAACTCGTCCTCCAGGTGAACGATAATGGATCGGGAATTCCTTCACACAACTTGGAGCGAGTGTTTGAGCCTTTGTTCACGACCAAGCCTCAGGGGATCGGCTTGGGGTTGGCCGTTTCGCGTCAGTATGCAACCCGAAATGGTGGTACGCTGGTTGTTCGCAACCTGGACGGCGCCGGTGCCTGCTTTGAATTAACCCTCCCACTCGCCGGTCACGCCCCCTAGCTGTCGGAAGGACCGCGGGGTGGCCAGCACGATCCCCGGAAGAAACGAATTTCAAGATGGGAAATACGATAGTCGGCGAATCGAACGCTGGAAGGCGAATCCTGGTCGTGGACGACGACGCGGGGATTCGGACATCGCTTTCGCGGATCTTACGGTCCACTGGGCATGAACTTCGCATGGCCCGCGATGGTTTCGAGGCGGTCGAGATTGCACGGGAGTTTCACCCAGATTTGGCGCTGCTTGATATTCGCATGCCGGGGATCGATGGCGTGGAGACGTTTCAGCGAATCCGCCGGGAAACTCCCGCCGTCGCGGCGATTTTCATGACGGCCTATGCGAGTTCGGATCGCAGCGACGAGGCCGAAGAGCGGGGAGCGATTTCCGTGCTCTCCAAGCCGCTCGACCTCGGAGGCTTATTGGAATTGGTCGAGTCGACGCTTGGGACGTCTCCCGTTTTGATCGCCGATGATGATCCGGCGATGGTCAAGTCGATCGCCAGGTCTTTGGAGGCCAAAGGTATCGCGGTGCAGACAGCAACCTCTCTACGCGAGGCAGCTCGCGCGTTGAGACAACGCCCCAGTCGTGTGGTCATTGCAGATGTGTTCCTCGGGGATGGCTTTGGGTACGAGCTACTCGAGGAGCTGGAGGGACAATCCGATCGCCGCCCCTTCGTGCTGATTACCGGCCGGACGGAGTGGATGGAGGAGAATGTCACTCATCGCTTTGGTGGCGAAGTGGTCTGCCTGAACAAGCCGATCGATATCGACGAGTTGATTGAGAAAGTGGCCCAAAGATGACCGACCCCACGGTGCCGCAGCGGACTCGTTTGTCGGTGTTGATTGTTGACGACGACGAAGCGATGCGGAGCAGCGTACGCCGCGTCCTGATGCTCGATGGCTACGACGTCAAGTTGGCCGCCAGCGGCAAAGAGATGCTGAGACGCAACGATCTGGGCCAATTCTTTGCGATCTTGCTCGATCGTAAACTTCCCGACGGCGATGCCGATCGGTTCATCGAGAAAGTTCGCGGTCAAACGCCGCACGCGGCGATTCTGATTGTTACCGGGCATGCCGACATGGACAGCACGCTCGCCGCCATCCGCCAAGGTGTCGACGACTATTTGATCAAGCCAGTTGAACCCGAGACGCTTCGCGCTCGGCTGGCGTCTCTGGCAGAACTCTATCAAGTCCGCCAGGAGTTGCGTGAAAGCGAAAGCCGCATCCGCTTTCTCGTCGAGAACCTGCCCGCGGGCGCCATCTTTGTGGATCACAACGAGTTGTTCATCAACCGAGCGGTTGAACAATTGACGGGCTACACGTCGGATGAGATCAGCACGGTCCGCGACTGGTTTCGCGTGCTTTGCGCCGATCGTTTTCAGGAGTGCCTACAGAAGTATCGCCAAATGCAGGCTGCGGATTTCAAAGATGTCTGCGTCCTTCCGATCGTCCGTAAGGATGGCGTGCGGCGTGAATTGAATATTGCCGCGCATCGTTACGACCACCACGAAGTCTGGCTCGTCACCGACGTCACCGAACTGCAAGACGCCGAACGTCGCCTGGTCCAATCGGAACGACTTGCGGCGATCGGCCAGATGGTCACGGGTCTGGCCCACGAAAGTCGCAACGCACTGCAACGGGCACGCGGATGCCTTGACCTGCTCGAATTGGATCTTGAAGGCCAACCGGAACAACTCAACCTGATCCATCGCATTCGCCGTGCCCTCGGTGACTTGCAACGAAATTACGAAGAGGTCAAGCAGTACGCGGCTCCCATCACGCTCGAAAAGAGCACCGTCGACCTTGCCGAGGTCATCCAGTCATCCTTCGATGATCTCTCCGCGGAATTCGATTCCAACCGGGCCTCCCTGTCGATTCGACGTGAAGGCTATCGCTCGGTCCGCGTCGACGCTCACCGCATGCGACAGTTGTTTCGCAACATTCTGGAGAATGCGATAGCAGCCAGCGACGCACCGGCAAGAATCGAGGCGACCCTGTTGACCAATTTTGTCGACGGAACGCCGATGCTGCAGTGTGAGATCAAAGATCTTGGCGAGGGGATGGAAAGAGAAACGCTGACCCGCGTATTCGAGCCCTTCTACACCACGAAACATGCGGGCACCGGATTGGGCATGGCAATCTGCAAACGGATCATCGACGCGCACGAGGGCACCATCCATGCCCGCAGCGTTCCAGGGGAGGGTACCACCATCACGATCCTCCTGCCCGTCTGAGAACCCGACCGAAACGTTTCAATCCCGATCCGACAGGTTCAACTCTCGACGCTTGAACGCGCCGCACGATTCTGCTCACCTGCTCGACACCAGGCCCTCCGATGGCCAACTCCAGTTTCCTGTGTTCAAAGTGCTCCCGCGACGATCGATTCTTCTCTTCGACCACGGTTGACGCACCGCCACCCGCAAAACCACAACCAGCTGACACAGAGCCACATCACGGCCACTATCACCGTCGCCCCAATCAGCGCCGTGGCGGAAACAAAGAGGCTGTTCGGAGCAAGGCTGTCCCAGCTGAACTCCATGACGGCAAAGAAACCGCACATCAGCCAAGCCATCGCGAAGCAGGCCAAGAAGGCGATCGCCGCGGACCAGCG
>JARFQX010000810.1 GCA_029287555.1 Rubripirellula sp.
ATAAGAGACAGGCATGAAGGCTTCCCCCCCAATCGAATTATTGCCACGGAAGGATCTTCTGATGAGCGATGCTGCTGCCGCCAAAGACGGATTGAATACTCCCGCCAAGCCTTTTGTGCATCTCCATTGTCATAGTCATTACAGTCTCTTGGATGGTGCGGGCGACATCGGCAAACTGGTCAATCGCGCGGTCGACCACGGGATGAACGCGCTCGCGCTGACCGATCACGGCAACTTGCACGGCGCGCTGGAGTTTTACCGGCGGTCGAAGGATGCTGGGATCAACCCGATCATCGGATACGAGGCCTACATCGCCCCGGGGAGTCGTTTTGACAAGGGCGGGGCGACGAGCAGCAAAGCCGCCAGCTATCACCTGACGCTGTTGGCCCAGAACCGCACCGGCTTTCGCAATCTGATCAAGCTGGCCAGCGCCGCGTCGCTCGAAGGCTTCTATTTCAAACCGAGGATCGACAAGGAAATCCTGGAAAAATACAGCGAGGGCATCGTTTGTCTCTCCGGTTGCGTCAGCAGCGAGTTTAGTCGTTGCGTGATCAAGGGGATCGACACCGCGGAGGTTGAAAGAGAAGCCCGGGAGATCGCGGGTTGGTTTCACCGCGTTTTCCAAGATCGCTACTACATCGAGATCATGAACAATGATGTCGAGATCCAGAAGCTGCAACTTGAAAACGCGGTGGAGCTTGCCAACCGAATGGGTTTGCCGCTTGTCGCCACCAGTGATACGCACTACGTCGATCCGGAGGACGCCGAAGCCCAGGACATCATGTTGTGCATCAACACGGGCCGGTTCCGGACCGACACCGCGCGGATGAAGATGGAGAACGACCAGTTCTACCTGCGCAGTCCTGAGCAGATGTACGAGAAGTTTCCGGGGCTCGATCACGCGGTCGCCCGCAGCCAGGAGATCGCCAATTCGGTTGATATCGATCTTCAGCTGGGCAAGTACTACTTCCCGAATTTTGAGTGTCCGGACGACAAGGAACCGATCGACTACCTGCGCGAGTTGTGCATCAAGGGCTTGAAGGAACGGTACGCCGACGATCCCGAGCGTCTGATCGACGGCCAGCTGAGCGAGGAGGTGATGTCGCGGCTTGATCGCGAACTGGGTGTGATCGAAAAACTGGGGTTCCCGACTTACTTCTTGATCGTTTGGGACTTCGTGCACTACGCGCGGAGCAAAGGGATTTCGGCGACCGCTCGCGGCAGCGGTGTCGGCGCGATCGTCTGCTACGCGCTTTATCTGTCCCACGTTTGCCCGCTGCGATACGACTTGCTGTTCGAGAGGTTTTTGGATGAGAGTCGGACCGAGCCGCCCGACATCGACATCGACTTCGAGAAAGAGCGTCGCGGTGAAGTGATCGATTACGTCAAGGAACGCTACGGCAGCGAGATGGTTTGCCAGATCGGAACGTTCGGCACGTTGGCGGCGCGTGCCGCCATCAAAGACACCGGCCGTGCGCTCGGCGTGCCGCTGGCCCGAGTCAATCAAATCACCGAGATGGTCCCCGACGAGCTGAAGATCACCATCGAGAAGGCGCTCGAGAAGAGCGGCGAGTTGAAGGTGGAATACGACGGTGATCCGGAGGTCCGCGAGCTGCTGGATCTGGCGATGAAGATCGAGGGCTTGGCGCGAAATGTTGGCACACACGCGGCGGCCGTTGTCATCGCCGACAAACCGTTGACCGAGTACGTTCCGCTTGGCCGGGTGCCGGGTAAACAAGATGTGATCACACAGTGGTCGATGGGGGATGTCGAGGCGTCGGGGCTGTTGAAGATGGACTTCCTCGGCCTGCGCAACTTGACGATTCTCAGCCGCACGGTGCAGTTGGTCGAGCAGACGACGGGCGAGGCGATCGACCCTTTGAAGTTTCCGCTCGATGACAAGGCGACATACGCTTTGCTGCAACGGGGCGAAACGAAGGGTGTCTTTCAGCTCGAGTCGGGAGGGATCCGCGACCTGTTGTTGCGGATGAAGCCCGACCACTTTACCGACATCATCGCCACCGCCGCACTGTACCGACCCGGCCCACTCGAAGGAGGCATGGTCGACGACTACGTCAATATCAAACACGGCCGACAGCAACCCGAGTACAAACACCCCGTGCTCAAGGATGTCCTGGAAGAGACCAATTCGATCATGGTCTACCAGGAACAAGTGATGCGGATTCTCAATCGCCTCGGCGAGATCCCGCTTGCCAAAGCGTACACCTGCATCAAAGCGATCAGCAAGAAGAAAGAGGCGCTGATCAATCAAAACCACGAAGCCTTCATCAAGGGTTGCGTGGAGAATGGTCTGAGCGAGAAGGACGCCGAAGACATCTGGAATCTGATCGTCAAGTTCGCTGGGTATGGTTTCAATAAGAGCCACAGCACGGCTTACGCACTGGTCGCCTACCAGACGGCCTACTTGAAAGCGCATTACCCGGTCGAATTCATGGCCGCTTTGCTGTCGAGCGATATTTCCGGCCGTAATTTCAAACGCAAGGATTCACTCGTCGAGCATCTCGAGGATTGCGATCGGATGGGCATCGAGGTGGTCGCCCCGGATGTGAACACCAGCGATGCCGATTTCTCGGTGGTCGAGGGCAAGATCCGTTTTGCGCTCTCGGCAATCAAGGGCTGTGGCGGTTCGACGTCGATCTCCATCGAACAGGAACGCAAGGCGAACGGGCCCTTCCGCGATCTTTTCGATTTTTGCGAACGCGTTGACACCGCCGCTTGCAACAAGAGTGCGATCGAGACCTTGATCAAGGCCGGCGCGATGGATTCGTTTGGAGCCATGCGGAGCCAATTGACCGCGGTCATCGAACGAGCCGTCCAAGCGGGGGCCGCGTTTCAGGCCGACCAAAAATGCGGACAAGCCAGCCTGTTTGGCGCCTTGGACGACGAAGAAGCAGCGACGGGAAAGCAGGATGCCGCCACGCCGCTGCCCGACATCGAAGAGTGGCCCGAACGCGAAAAGTTACTCGCCGAGAAAGAGGTGCTCGGTTTCTACCTGGCCAGCCACCCGCTCGCCGAATTCGAGAACAAGTTGGCGACGTTCCGAACTCACACCTCCGACCGATTGGGCGACATCAAGGATCGGGGTGAAGTCATCCTCGGCGGCATGATCAGTTCGATCAAGTTTGCTCACACCAAGAATGCCAAGCCGGGAAACCCGACCAAGTACGCCAACTTTGATCTGGAGGACACGCAAGGAGCGATTCGCTGCATTGTTTGGCCCAAGAGCTTTGCCGAGATTGGTGAACGCGTGCAACCCGATGCGGTCGTGTTGGCCAAGGGCAAGATCGATCGTCGTGGCGGTGGGGACGAAGCGAACCTGATCGTTGATGAGTTGATTCCAATCGATG
>JARFQX010000817.1 GCA_029287555.1 Rubripirellula sp.
ATCAAGGAGGTTGGAAGCGGCCGCTGATTCGCTATTTGGATCGGGCGATAAATGTGAAATCGCCCGAGCCCATTGATCGAGCGATGCAATAATTTCCTCACGTATTGGACTCTGATCGATCATCAATCGGGTACCGTCGGCTTCCCCTTGAAAGAGATCCATACCCACTTTCCGAAACGCTTCTTCGTATCGCAAATTCGCAGTTTCGTTGGCGAAGAAATTCCAGCCTTGGATAGTGGTCGTCTTTTCGTAGCCCGCTAAGCCCAATCGAATGCTTTCAAGCTCGTCACGCAATCTTCGAAAGGAAACGACTCGGTCGAGCTCGGATTTGTACTCGCTACACAGCTGCTCTACTTTTGCAAGCTTCTTGTGTGTTTGTGTTCGTAAATTGCTGCCAACCTCCTCATGTTTCGCGGACTCGACGGCTTGAGTTGCTCTGATCAGAGCTTTATCGAGTTCGATCAACTTGGCGGAAATCGACGACTCCTGTTCGGCGAGATCCGCACCTTCAATTGCAATTGAACCAACCAACGCGAGCGATTTGTCGGACGCATCGAGATCATCTCGCACAATCTTTTCAGCTGCCAACTTCCGCTCGACGCGCTCTCGTTCTTGTGATGCCGTTTGGCGTTCGTTGTGCACCCATGCGGCGCTCCCCAGAACGACAATTAGCAATAGCGATGCTGCAAGAGCCAACGTCACCTTTCGACGTTTTCTTTCCTCGACCACTCGAGCGGCCTGTGCGACGCGATCCAGCTCAGCTTCGCGCAAACGATCATTGACCGATTGGAGGTGGGTCGAGTATCGCTCGGCCAGGACTCCGGCATCGGCTGGTCGCTGATCCGGTTCGACACTAAGACATTCGATGACCAAGCGAACGAGTTCGGGATCGGCGGAACACTCATCTAGCCTACCGAAGCAGTCATCCAGTTTTGCTTGAATTGCGAGTTGGTAGATTTCCGTAGCATGGCTGGCGACATAGGGTGGCTTTCCAGTCAATATTTCACAGAGGATTGCACCAAGCCCAAATACATCAGCTCGCTCATCCAAATGATCGATCTCACCAAGTGCTTGTTCTGGCGGCATGTAGGCGGGAGTGCCCATCACGCTGCCCATTTGAGTTTGCGATCCAGAGGAGTCGACGTCGCCTATCTGTTCGTCTGGACTGCGCCGCGTCCGAACGACACTTTGGTCAGCTTGCTTCCTTCTTGAAACTCTCTCATCCGCTACACCACCGGTAGAAAGTACTTTTGCCAAACCCCAATCCATGACCTGGACTTCACCGAAGGCGCCTACCATGATGTTGGCGGGTTTAAGGTCGCGATGAATGACTCCTTTGCTATGTGCGTACGCCATGGTCTGGCAAACTTGCTCGAAGATTCCAATCAGCTTTGCCAGGTCATCTCGTGCGGAAGTCCGCTTCGCCATGATGGCTGCAAGGGTTTCGCCCTTGACCAGTTTCATGGTGAAGAAGGGACGCTCATCGTTAAATTGTCCTAGCTCATAGACCGGGGCGATCCCGGGGTGCTGGAGTTGCCCCCCGATCTGGGCTTCATCAACGAACCGCTCGATAAGCTCCGGGTTGTCCCTATGTCGGTCAAGCAACACCTTGATTGCCAGGTCGCGGCCCAGGTCAACATCTCTGCCCTTGAGCACTGCCCCCATGCCGCCACGCGCAATCTCGCCGTGCAACTGATAGCGGCTGTCACTTTCGGTTTGGGGTATCTCTGGCGAGTTCGGTTTCTGTGCGGGCGTCCTTTCGCCAGGGTTGTCACGCAAGGTGATCCCCAATTGTGAGTTCAACCTTTTGCTCAGCGATTGAATAACGCTTTGCCCCGCAGCATTTCCCCTGATGCGCGCGGGGTCGCTGGACAAAGCCGTTGAAAACCCCGATTGAGCCGGATTCGGTTTTGCATCGACCGTCTTCGCCAACTGATTCAGTTGCGAGTTCAAGCCAGACGCAGGAGACTCCATAAAACTCTCTGTTGTACTGCAGTGCGCACGGATCAGCCTCTCGACTTGTCCCAATAGACACACGTCATCTCCGCATGCCTGTGCGGCGTAGGCCAGCATCTTCGGCAATGATGACTGCTGAATCGCAACAGAGAAAATGGATTCCAGGTTACCGGTCGGAGAGTTCATGCAGTTCCTCAAGAGATCGGAGCTTCCCTCATAACAATGCGAGTTTACGTGGAAAAGCGCCTCAAAGAATTGCTGCATTTCAAAGGTGCGGCGGGGAAAGGCAGTCCTATTGAGCTTCCTCGCCCAGGTCGGCTGCCAGCCAGGCTTTGGAAAAGGTCCAATAGCGCGCCGCCGTGGCGCGAGAAATCTTCATTACCTCAGCCGCCTCCACCAACGTCATGCCCGCAAAGTATCGAAGTTTCACCAGCTCCGCCTTCTGCGGATCTACTTTCTCAAAATTTTCCAACGCCGCATGGATCGCCAGAACCTGATTCGGGTTTGATTCCACTGGCAATTCGCTTACTTCGACGTTGACCTGGGTGTGATCTCCACCGTGCTTGGGTCGGCGCTTCCGCCTGGCACGGTCGACCAAAATTCGCCGCATCGCTTCTGCCGCGGCCGCAAAAAAATGTCCCTTGGAATCAAATTCCTGGAGCTCATCGCCATCTACGAGTTTAAGAAATGCTTCATGCACCAGGGCCGTAGCCTGTAGCGATTGCCCCGGAGATTCCTTTGATAAACGAGCTGATGCGAGCTTACGCAGTTCCTCGTACACAACCGGTAAGAGGCTCTCAGCTGCCCTTGGCTGGCCCTCGTCGATTGCAGACAGAATCTTCGATAGTTGAGGCACTATAGCACTTGTAAACGAGGGACTGAACGAGAACGACGCCATTGTAAACGCTTCTTGGGTCGACAGACCGTTTGCGTGTTTAGCCGGCCGAGTGAATGCTCGACAATCGATTCACTATGTGCAGGCCCGAGTATGTTGCGTCACCGAGAAACGGCTCGGTGGTCACTGGCGAGGC
>JARFQX010000951.1 GCA_029287555.1 Rubripirellula sp.
GCAGGTTCGTGAAATCGTGTGCGACCAGACCGTGACACCGGTGCCCCTTTCGCACGAGGCGGTGCGTGGATTGATTAACCTACGGGGACAGATCCTGACCGTTGTGGACGTTGGTCGTTGGATGCGATTGCCTACGCGAGGCCAGACGGATGGCACGCCAGCTCGCTTTCATCTGATCGTCGATCTCGGACGGGAGATGGTCAGCCTTTGCGTCGACGCGATGGGACCGGTCATCCTGCCGACCCCTGAGCAGTTGGAGCCAATCCCGTCAAGCGTTGATTCACGAGCGGCCGAGATGATCCTCGCAGCAGCTCGAATGCCGGACGAGACGGTGATGTTGCTTCGTCTGGATCGCTTGCGAGAGATGAAGGGGGCGATCAAGCGACGATCGAGCTTCGGTCGCATCGGCGAGGACCAAACGACAAGCATGACGGCGGACAATGAGATGAACCAACGAGGCGCACCATGACATCGAATCAGACGGACTCTTCCCATTCACCCTTGCTGGCCAAATTGCGAGCCACGTTCGCGGGAAACCTCCTGCCGGCATTGCTGTTGGTATCCCTGCTGCCTTTGCTGGTACTTGGTATCACGGTCTACCAATACGCCTCGCGGCTGCACGCTGAACAGGCTGCCGAAAACCTCACCGCGACGCGCACGCTCAAGGCGACTCAAGTCGAGCATTACTTCAATTCGATCCACGAGCACGTTCGGGTGTTCTCGGAGAGTTTGATGGTGATTGACGCGATGCGTTCGTTTTCCGACGCCTTCGCGTCCGCCCGCGAGGATGCGGTAGTTGAGGACGCCGAAATGGAGGACATGCGTCAGCGGTTGCGAGAGTTCTACGCAACAGAATTCTCGACTCGGTATCGCGACCAGACGGGGAATGATCCCGAGGTTGATGCCCTGGTTGATCCTTTGGATGACAACGCGGTATTCTTGCAATACCAGTACATCGTGGCCAACGAAAACCCGCTCGGGCGGAAAGACCGACTTGACTCCGCCGGTGATGGCAGCCGGTACAGCGAGGTTCACGATCGGTACCATCGGGCCATTCGAAGATTTAGCGAAGCCTTCGGCTACTACGACGTGTTCCTGGTGGATGATGCAACCGGCAATATTGTCTACTCCGTGTTCAAGGAAGTGGATTTCGCGACCTCCGCACGGCGCGGCGTTTTTTCCAGCTCCGGGCTAGCCAAGACCTTTACACGTGCCGCGGACGCCGGTTGGAAAGACTTCGTGGCCTTCAGTGACTACGCTCCCTACGATCCCAGTTACGGCGCGGCGGCCAGCTTCATCGCATCACCGATTTTTGATGCGGGGGAACGAATTGGAGTCGCGGTCTTTCAAATGCCGATCGACCGGATCGACGAAATCATGGAGCACGATGTTGAGGGAGCGGCCAGCACGGAAGTCTATGCGGTGGGATCCGACTCGTTGATTCGGAACAACGTCATCGATGAAGTGGGGCCGACGGCAAGACTGTTGGAAACGCGCGTCGCGACCGTTGCGGCGCGGCTGCCGTTTGCCGAGGAAGGGCAACGTGAAGGTGTCGGATCGTTCGAGGGACGTTCGGGCCACGAGTCATTGCAGAGCTGGGGGCCGGTGGTCGTCCATCCTGCCTCCGGGGGCGAGCCGTCCGTGACCTGGGCGCTGATCGCCGAGAAACCAATGGTGGACGTCGAACGTCCGACGCGTCGCATTTTTTGGTTTACCGCACTGGTCACCGCGATCTCCGCTTTGCTGGTCGCGGCCGTCTCCTGGGCCATCTCGCGTCGCTTCACAACTCAGTCACGGCGCCAGCAGAATCTGGTCCAGGCCATTGGAGAGAACACCAGCACGCTGGCCTCAGCGAGCGAGGAGTTGACCAGTGTGAGCGAACACATGAGCGCCGCTGCCGAACAAACCACCGCGCAGGCGCGCGTGGTGAGCGAGGCGGCCGATCATGTTCGCGACAACACTCACAGCGTCGCCGAAGGTTTGGAGAACTTCAACGTCAGCGTTAACGAGGTTGCCAAGAGCGCGGGCGAGGCGGCGAGCGTTGCCAATCGGGCTGTCACGGTCGCAAAAACCGCCGATGACTCCATCAAGAAACTCGGCGAGAGTAGTCAGCGGATCGGCGAGATTGTCTCGGTCATCACCACGATCGCCGAACAAACGAATCTGTTGGCCCTGAACGCCACCATCGAGGCTGCCCGCGCCGGCGATGCGGGCAAGGGCTTTGCCGTGGTTGCCGGAGAGGTCAAAGAACTCGCGAAGGAAACCGGTGCTGCGACCAACAATATTCGCGATTCGATCGACCAGATCCGCGAGGACACAAGTCGTGCGGTGGAGGCGATTGGCGACATCACCAAGATTGTCAACTCGATTTGCGAGCAGGAGAATACGATCGCCAGCGCCGTTGAGGAGCAGACAAGTACGACGGCGGAGATCAGTCGAAACGTTGCGGAAGCCGCCGCCGGGACTTCTCAAATCGCCCAGAACATGACTCAGGTCGCGCAGGCAGCCCAGAGCACAGCCGAAGGGGCCTCCAACACCCAGGCCGCCGCCATGGAGCTGGCTCGCATGGCCTCGGGTTTGCAACGGCTCGTCGATGAGTACGAGGACCGCTGAGTACGAGGATCGCTGAGTACGAGGATCGCTGAGTACGAGGATCGCTGAGTACGAGGATCGCTGAGTACTTCTCGTTGTGAGGTAGCCACTTGGGAAAAGGGGCAGGACCAATCTCGTTTGACCCTGCCCCTTTTCCTAACCTCATTGCCCCTTTTCCTAACCTCACATCCTTTCGCGACCGATTATGCCACGACTGCTGGCCGATACAATGAGCGACATGGGAGGGGAACATCCGTGCGAGCCTTGGTAGTGGATGACTCGCGAGCGATTCGAGGAATCATCGCGAAGATCATGCGATCACTCAACTTCGAGACGTTCGAGGCCAGCAACGGTCGCGAGGCGATGGAGTTGTTGCAACAGCAAGATGGATGGGATGTTGTCACCGTGAACTGGGAAATGCCGGTGATGGATGGGCTCGAGCTTGTGTCGAGGATCCGTGCCGATCGCAGGCTCCGACAATTGCCCCTCCTGATGATCAGTAGTGAGTCAGACCAGGCCAAGGTTTCTGCCGCGATCGAACAGGGGGTGGACGAGTACCTGATCAAGCCCTGCACTCCGAGGTCGATTGCCAAGAAGCTCGCGGCGATGGGACTGTCGGTATCGGAAGCTCCCGCGAAAGTCGATTTAGGATCGGACCGAGCGTCAGCGCCTGAGCGGGGCCAATCGCCGATGCCGAAAACAGGTCCAAATTCAAGCAAGAGGCCTCGCGAATCGACGGATTGCATCCGCGTATTGGTGGTTGACGATTCCGCCGTCGTCCGGCGCGTGCTGAAGTCGACGCTCGAGCAGGATGGTGAATGTGAGGTTGTGGGAGCCGCTCGAGACGGCATCGAGGGAATCGAGTTGGTGGGTCGGCTCAAGCCCGACGTGGTTCTCCTTGACGTCGACATGCCGCGCATGGATGGACTCGAGATGCTGCGGCAACTTCAGGCCAAAAAGGTGAGTGTGCCTGTGGTGATGTTTAGCTCACGCACCGAACGGGGTGCGAAGACAGCGACCGATGCACTCTTACTTGGGGCGAAAGACTTTGTTTTTAAGCCGGGCGGTGCCAGCATGTCCGACGTTCAGTCCGGGCAACAGGCGATCCTGCAAGAAGTTCTACCGAGAATTCGATGGTTGACGCGGCATCGCCTCACTCCAGCGGTCACGCCGACGCGAGCTGCGACTTCCGCGCCCACGTCACGGGTCGACTTGGTCGTGGTCGCATCGAGTACCGGGGGGCCCGCCGCGCTGGCGATGCTGGTCGATTCGGAAGAGTTGAAATCGAATCTGCACGCCCCGATTATGGTGGCACAACACATGCCCGCCCTGTTTACGAAGCACTTAGCCGATCGGCTCGCACACGATTCGGGCCTCGACATCGCCGAGGCGAACGACGGGGAAGTGCTGCGGCCGGGCATGATTCGCTTCGCGCCGGGTGGTCGCCATGCGGCGGTGCAAAGGACTGGCGGTCAATTGGCTTCAGTGGTGCACGATGGCCCGCCGGTCAATTCCTGTCGGCCGTCCGCGGATGTGTTGTTTGTCTCGGCGGCTGACACCGTCAAGCGGCACGTGTTGGCCGTTGTTCTAACCGGAATGGGACATGACGGTCGTGATGGTTGCCGAGCCATTCGAGAAAAGGGAGGGCAAATCTTCGCCCAAGACGAAGCAACCAGTTTGATCTGGGGGATGCCGGGGAGCGTCGTCAAGGAGGGACTCGCCGACCAAGTGCTTCCACTTGCCCAATTTCCAAATCGCATCGCCGCGTGTTTGCGATTCGGCCGATGAGTCAGAACGATCCGCCCGACGCGACGCTGAGCCCCGAAAACTTTCGGGCGATTCGAGACATGTTGGCCGATCGAGTTGGCGTCTCGCTCGGTGATGACAAACACTATTTCGTCGTCAATCGTCTGACGCCTTTGATGCGAACCTACGGGTTGGCGTCGTTTGCAGTTCTGGTCCGTGAGCTGCAGTTCCACGCACGTTCGGCATTGTGGGAAGAAGTGGTCGACGTTTTGACGGTGCATGAGACTTCCTTCTTTCGAGACGAGGCGCCGTTTTGTCAACTGCGGGATGAGATCATGCCTGCGATTTGTCGCGACGCCGAACGGGATCACCGCACGATCCGCATCTGGTCGGCCGGTTGCAGCACCGGCCAGGAAGCCTATAGCGTCGCCATGTTGTTGATGGAGCTATCGCCCGATGTCGCCTCGCGAGCGAGAATTCTGGGAAGCGATGTTTCCAGCAAGGTCCTTCGCTCGGCCAAGCTCGGCTGTTTTCGTCCCATGGAAGTCGATCGCGGATTGAGCAAGAGGCGTTTGCACCGGTTTTTCAAGCCGGTCACGGGCACGTGGCAAGCGATCGAACCGTTGCGAGCGATGATCGACTGGCAACACGTCAATCTCACCGGTTCCTGGCCCATCTTGCCCAGGTTCGACTTGGTGCTGCTGAGAAACGTGATGGTCTATTTCGAACCATCAACGCGAGACGCGCTAATTCAGAAAGTGCACAGCCAACTGCAACCGAGTGGGCGGCTGGTCATCGGCAGCGCCGAGTCGCTGATGGGATGCCAGCACTCGTTCCGCGTCGTTTCCTCCAACGGGGCGACACACTACGTGGCCTAGCGCACTTTCAGCCTAGAAATGTCATCGACAGGGAAACGCGGGCAGACCGTCCTGACAACGCCTTCCGCGACCCTCTATCGGGGGAGGGGTGGTGTCCGGATGTGGGCGGAAGCAGTCCCTTGAGTGAGTTGATCTCGCAACAGTGATCACGTTCCGCACCGTTTGTGGAACTCGAATGCTCGATTTTCATCCAAGCACCGCCGTGGCCAAGCGGCGAGATTCTTGCGATTCGTGCCAACGCTGTGGTCTTGAAGCCCGTTCTCAAAAATAGACGGTCCATCGTCGCAGTCAGGCCATCGATCGGCACAGGCTTTGCTTAAGCTATACAAGGGAGGAAAAGCGAACAAATATCGTAGCGTGGAAGAACCACCGTGTGGTCGTACAGACGAAGGGGATCGGGATATGGCAAGAGGCAATTATTGGAAGAGCGGATTCACGCTGGTAGAACTGCTGGTGGTGATCGCGATCGTGGGGATACTAATCGGGTTGCTGTTGCCGGCTGTCCAGGCGGCCCGGGAATCAGCCCGCGCTGTGGACTGCAAGAATCGTGTCCGGCAGCTCGCCTTGGCAACCCAGATGCACCATGACTCGATGCGGTATTTCCCGCCGGCACGATATGAAGCTCGACCCGATGCGGATCCCTCCGCTCAGTGCGGTTTGGAAACACCGACTTGGCTAGCCCGAGTGATGCCCTACATTGAACAGGGAGCCTTGGCCGCCAAGTGGGATCTTTCCAAGCAGTGGCATCAGCATCCGCTTGAACTGCGGGTCGTCGTCCCCGACATTTTTCTCTGCCCATCACGGCGAGCCGGCACGAATCCAGTCGGCGCCCGAGACCTGCGAACGAGTACCGCTGGGTCTGGTGGTACTCTACCGTGTGGATGCCCGATCCGGCCGCGTCCCACGAGCACCGTGGTAACGAATGTGCAGGGGGCGTTGAGCGACTATGCAGGTAATCATGGTGACTTGACGCCGGGTGCCGTGGGTGCGCCAACGGACTTTTATTATGGCGGCAATGGAACCGGCGTGATCATCAGCGTTCGACCTGAGTGCAAGGACGGATTGGCGATCGCACCTTATGATCGAATCAAGATGGCTTCCGTCTCTGACGGCACGTCAAGCACTTTTTTGTTTGGCGAGAAGTTCGTGCCCCAGGATCGCGTCGGCGAGTTCCCGGAGGATTCGCCAGCCTACGACGGGGACCACCTTCCAGCCTCCGCGCGGCTGGCGGGGCCCGGTTTGCGGTTGGCCCACAGTCCGACCGATGTATTAGCCGACATGTTTTCATTTGGGAGCTGGCATCCCTCCGGCGTCCATTTCGCGCTGGTCGACGGCAGTGTGCGCGTGTTCGATCCGCACATCGACACCAAGGTGCTCGGCTCACTTGCCAACCGACGCGATGCGCGTGTCGTGGAGCTTGAGAATTAGATGCAACGATTGATGTTGTTTCTCGGCGCGTTCTCGCTGTGTGTGGGGTGCTCAAAGCCATTGGCTCCCGGTGCCGGTGTTGTCTATTTCGACGACGGCGAGCCCGTACGATCAGGAAGCATCGAGTTCCGGTCGATTGCAGACGGGACGCGCTTCAGCAGCCGAATCAGTGCAGACGGCGAATTCGATTTGGCAGATGCCGAAGATCGTAAGGGGATCAAGCCAGGGGCCTACGAGGTCATTGTTGTGCAGATCGTACTGACTGAGGATCTGGCCATCGAGGAACATCGCCACGGTCACACCGTTCCCCGCCGGTACGCGGATTACTACACGAGTGATCTGGAACTCAATGTGGTCGATAACCAGACGAAACCTCTCAAGGTTGTCATTGGCGTCGACTAAATTCGCTGATGGTTGCGCTTTCGCACAGAAGCGAGCGCCGGAGAAAAGGGGGGCGGGCCTCTTTTCCCTTTCCAAGCAATGGGGTCGCGCGAGCCGGGCGCGTCATTGTCGAATACGTTCTCGTACGAATCGCACCAACAGCGGAAAGGCGGGGGCGGCCATTTGCCCGTGGTTGAAGCCGTCCAGTTCGTAGAGCATTGTGTCGGTATGCCCGGCCACCTTCATCATGCGCCACAGGTAGGCGTTCTCCTCATAACGGCCAAGCAGCTCCAGTTCCCGGTCGCCTGTAATCAACAGCAGCGGCGGAGCATCGTCGCGGACATGGAACAGCGGCGCCAGCTCGTCGATCAAGGGCTGGTAGTTTTCCATTCCCAGTTCCCTGCGCGCGGTGAAGTGGGTAATCGTGTGGCCGCTGAAAGGAATCAGGCCGGCGATCAGGTCGGCATCGAGTCCGTAGGCTTTCAACCACTTCTTGTCCAACCCGATCATGCTGGTCAGGTAGCCGCCGGCGGAGTGTCCGCTGACAAAGATGCGTCGCTTCGATCCTCCGTAGCGTTCGATGTTGTCGAACACCCAGGCCACCGATGCGGCGGCGTCGTCGATGCAGTCCCGGACGGTAACCTGAGGGCTGAGTCGGTAATCGACCGCGACCACCGCGATTGCTTGCTCCTTGAGGGGCTCGGGAATCGTTCGCTTCCCGCCGGTCAACCCACCACCGTGGAACCACACGACGGTCGCGAAGTCCTTCTTCGCGGCCGGGTAGTAGAGATCCAGCCGGCACATTTTGTTCGATGATTCGTCACCGCCCTGTCGGTAGACGAGATTCTTGGTGACTCGATAGGAGGCTTGTTGCTCGGAGGGGGAGTCTTGAGCGGAGAGACCACTCGAAAGGGAGCCCAACAAGACAACCAAAAGCACGTGGCGTAGCGAGAGCAGTTGATAACGTGGCATCTTCGTGGAGTCAGAATTTCGGAGGAAATACCGGGAGTCAGCAGTCTACACCGTTCCGGATGGGGCTGCGGAAATCAAACCGACATTAAGGCCATGGCCGATACCGGTGCCCGTGAAGTTTCGTCTACGTGAACTGGCAGCGTTGCGTTATCATCGTCGAACTTAAATCGCGACGCGGGTCGTGGTCTTCCCTGGCGGCAAGCTGATTGCCATTCGAGGCGGTCACGAGGCATCTTCACCCCATTCTCTTCCTGACCCTTGTCTAATCGCACCACGGAAGAATCAGCGGCGCCTGGAAGGTTTGGGACCTTTGGCGGTGTTTTTACGCCGTGCACGCTGACGATCCTTGGCGTGATCATGTTCCTGCGACTCGGGCAAGTCGTGGGCCAGAGCGGGATTGCGTTGGCGATCGGTATCATCCTGGCGGCGAAACTGATCACCGCGTTGACGGCCCTTTCCCTTTCGGCGATTGCGACCAATACCCGAGTGCGAGGTGGCGGTGCCTACTACCTGATTAGCCGCAGCTTGGGAGTTGAATTTGGGGGTGCGATCGGCGTGCTCTTCTTTCTCGGTCAAGCGATCTCGGTGGCGATGTACATCATCGGTTTCACCGAAGCGTTGACGGGTACCTTTCCGGCGCTCGAGTCCCATTCGATTGCGATCGCATCCCTGGTCAACCTGGCGGTGTTCCTCTGTGTTTACGTCGGAGCGGGTTGGACGATCAAGATTCAATACGCGATCCTGGCGATCCTGGCCGCATCGCTGGTTTCTTTCTATACCGGTGCGCTGGCCGACTTCAGCCCCGTCTACCTGCGAGAGAATTTGGGGCCAAACTTTCGCCCTGGCGAGAACGTGTTCAGCATGTTCGCTTTGTTCTTTCCGGCGGTGACGGGAATCATGGCGGGAGCGAATATGTCGGGAGACCTATCGAGGCCATCGAAGTCGATCCCGCTTGGGACGTTGTCCTCCGTTGCGATCACGGGGGTGGTTTACTTAACGATGGCCGTGCTGATCGGTTGTGCCCGGCCGTCAGGCGAGCTGATCGACAACAACCTTGTCGTGCGCGACATCTCGGTGTGGCCGATCCTGATCACCGTGGGTGTCTTCGCGGCCACGCTTTCGTCGGCGTTGGGCAGCATGATGGGGGCGCCGCGGATATTGCAGGCCTTCGCGCGCGACGAGGTATTCAAGTCGTTGACGTTCTTCGCGGCGGGCAGTGGGCCCACGGCGGAGCCTCGTCGAGCGACCGTGATGACGTTTGTGATCGCCCAACTGTGCATCGCTTTGGGTGACCTCAACGCGATCGCGCCGATCATCACAATGTTCTTCATGATCACCTATGGACTTCTCAACCTGGCGACCTTCTACGAAGCGATCACCAAAAATCCCAGCTACCGGCCCACGTTTCACTATTGTCATTGGTTGACATCGCTGGTTGGCGCGATCGGGTGCTTGGCCGTGATGCTCCTGATCAATTGGCCGTGGGCGATCGTGTCGATTCTGTTCATCGCGGCTCTTCACTGGTTCATTCGGTATCGGGAA
>JARFQX010000956.1 GCA_029287555.1 Rubripirellula sp.
GCGGCGGACCACGACCACGACCACGACCATCCCGAGCACGGTGAGCACGGAGGGCACATGGTCGAGCTGAGCGACGGGTCAGATGTGGAAGTTCTTTTCGCGGACGACCTGGACTTGTTCACGGTGTTCGCGAACGATCCAGACAAGGTCAGCAAGGTTGAGATGATCACCAAGATCGGTGACGACGAGAAGTCCTACGAATTCGAGAAGACGGTCACATTCGACAGTTCCGTCTTTGCGTTGACGGATCCCGAATTGTCAACAGCGGCAAAGATGGGCGAGGGCGTCGACGTTGAATTGGTGATCACCTCCGAAGACGGTGAATTGACTGGCAGATTCGAACATCACGCGCACTAGCGTTGCTGCCGCGGCTTGTTCGTCGCGACAGGTCACTGAGCTGGCGACCCACGACCAAGAGGCCAGCAACCGTACAAACGAATTTCCAATCAGACAGCCCCACGCGCTTCAGCCGTGGGGCTTTGTTTCTTTTATCACAGAGAGATGGACGTGCGACGCAACGATATTCGCAACGTGGTCATTATCGCGCATGTCGATCATGGCAAAACAACCCTCGTTGACTGCCTACTTCGCCAGAGCGGACAGTTCCGCGACGCGGAGTTAAAAGGAGAACGAATTCTCGATTCCAATGACCTCGAACGCGAACGGGGGATCACGATTCTATCGAAGAACATCGCCATTCCGTACCGAGGAGTGAAGATCAACTTGATTGACACACCGGGACACGCGGATTTTGGCGGCGAAGTCGAACGGGTCGTCAAGATGGCCGACGGTTGCCTGCTGCTGGTCGATGCGGCGGAGGGGCCCATGCCGCAGACCCGGTTCGTGTTGGAGAAAGCGCTGCAGGCGGGCGTACGGCCGATTGTTGTGGTCAACAAAGTCGATCGCCCCGATGGCCGCCCTCACGAGGCGCTCGATGAGGGCTTGGAATTGCTTGCCGAACTCGGCGGCCACGAGCAACTGGACTCGGCCGCTTTCGTTTACGCAAGCGCCAAGGAGGGCTATGCCACAACGGATCCGGACCGACCAACGGGTGACATGAGACCTTTGCTGGACCTCCTGGTCGATGCGCTTCCGGGCCCGGAGGTCGACGTCGAAGCGCCGCTTCGAATGATGGTGACAACGCTGGATTGGAGCGAGTACGTCGGTCGCATTGCGGTGGGACGAATCGAGGCGGGAACGGTCAACTTGGGCCAAACGATCGACCTGCACCAACGGGATGGAATCAAGAAACAGAAGATTGCTGGGCTTTTCGTCTTCGACAAACTGGGACGCGCCGCAGCCGAAAGGGCCACCGCCGGAGACATCGTTGCGATCGAGGGACTGTCCGATGTTGAGATCGGCGATACGATCGGCGCAGTCGACGCCAACAACCCCTTGCCCCGGCTGCAGGTGGACGAACCGACGCTGGAGATGATCTTCAGCGTCAACTCATCGCCGATGGTCGGTCGCGAAGGCAAGTACGTGACGACTCGACAGCTCAAAGCGAGGCTCGAAAAGGAGCTCGAACGGAACGTCGCCTTGCGGGTTGAAATGGTCGAGGGGGCCGAAGCTTACGCCGTGAAAGGCCGCGGCGTGCTCCATCTCGCGATTCTGATTGAAACGATGCGGCGCGAAGGCTTCGAATTGAGCGTTGGGAAACCCCGGGTGATCTTCAGGACCATCGACGGCAAGAAGCACGAGCCCTTCGAGACATTGCGGGTGGAGGTCCCGAGTGAGAGCATGGGTCCGGTGATGGAGTTGGTTGGACTGCGGCGCGGGCAGCTCGAAGAGATGGCACAGCGTGGCGATTACAGCCTGTTGAAGTTCGTGATCCCCTCGCGCGGCCTGATTGGTCTGCGCACAAGACTTCTCAATGCGACCAAGGGGACGGCGATCATCCATCACCGTTTCGAAAGCTATCGGCCGGTCGAAGGAGAACTGCCGCGGCGGGCCAACGGCGTGTTGATCTCGATGGTCGCGGGCAAGACGATGCCGTTCGCACTGTTCGGACTGCAAGACCGCAGCGAGCTGCTCGTTCCTCCGGGCACCGACGTGTATGAAGGGATGATCGTGGGCGAAAACGCTCGAGACAACGACATGACCGTCAATCCCTGCCGCGAAAAGAAATTGACCAACATCCGCGCAGCCGGGAGTGACGAGAACGTGATCCTCAAGCCACCGCGGGAGTTGTCACTCGAGGCCGCCTTGGAATACATCGAAGACGACGAACTGGTGGAGGTCACCCCGCAGAGCATCCGGCTCCGCAAGATCCTGCTCAAGGAAAGTGATCGCCGTCGCAAGAATCGCAGCGCTTGAAGCCTCGTCGGCGCGCGAACACAATCCGCACGGCCATCGTGCCGCCTGCATGAGAAGCCTACCCGTGCGATTCCCCGCTTGAAGCATCCGAATCAGCTTGGCGCGGCGAACGCTCGACCCGGGACTGCTGCTCGTACTGCCGTTGCCGTTCACGAAAGCGACGGCGTTGTTCGTCGGTAATCGTTGACGCGCAATGGGGACATTGGACTCCCGGGATGTACTCGGGTTGCTGCTGCTGCTCACTTATCACCGGCCAACCGCATCCGAAACACATCACGTGGTCGCTCTCGCGAAGCCCGTGACCGACCGAGACGCGGCCGTCGAAAACAAAGCACTCGCCTTCCCAAAGCGACGCGTCTTCGTCGATCTCTTCGAGGTACTTGAGGATTCCACCCCGCAGATGATACACCTCCGCGAAGCCAAGTTGCTTCAACAGGGCGGTGGATTTTTCGCAGCGAATCCCGCCGGTGCAGAACATTGCAACCTTCGGATGCTTCTCAGGATCCAGTTTATTCTCGGCGTACTCGGGAAAATCTCGGAAGGAGCGGGTGTGAGGATTGGTGGCGCCTCGAAAGGTGCCGATCGCCACCTCGTAATCATTGCGGGTGTCGACCAGCGTCACCTCCGGGTCGCTGATCAACTCGTTCCACTGCTGAGGATCGACGTAGGTCCCCACCGACCGCTGAGGGTCGATTCCCTCGACACCCAACGTCACGATTTCCTTCTTCAACCGCACACGTGACCGCTTAAACGGCATCTCGTCACAACAAGACTCTTTGATATCCAAACCTTCGATCCGCGGATCCCCACGCAGGAAGGCCAAGAGCCGGTCGATCCCCGAACGATCGCCCGCCACGGTCCCGTTGATCCCCTCGCGCGCCAAAAGCAAGGTTCCCCGAACCCCGGCGCTGCGCATCAGCTCAAGGATCGGCTGCTGCAGCTGACGATAATTCTCCAGCGTCACAAAACGATAGAGTGCGGCAACGACGATCGAACTCATGATGGATCCAAGAATCCTGCCGGACTAGAATCCCAAACGAAAGAACCCGGTGACCTAGACCAGCATGCGAAGGGCGGCCATTGCGGCGGCGTAGTCCGGTTCGTCGGTGACTTCAGGAACGATCTCTTTATAGGCGACGTTACCTTTGGCGTCCAAGACGATGACCGCCCTGGTGAGCAGTTTGAGCTCATCGATCGTCAAACCGTAGTCTTTTCCGAAGTCATGCGTTTGATAATCGCTGGCGGTACGCATTTTGATCTCTTCGGCACCGCAGAACCGGGCTTGCGCGAAGGGAAGATCGCGGCTGACCGTGACGCAGTTGACCTTGTCGGCCAACGATGCCAACTCGTCGTTGAATTTCTTGGTCTGCGTGGCACAAACCGGGGTGTCGAGACTCGGCACCACGCTGATGATCGTCGGTTTGCCCTTGAGGTCATCCAGGGTCAACGTTTGAATGCCGCCCTCGGCATAGTGTAGGGCGAACGGAGGCGCCGGCGATCCGACGGCGAGCTCCTCGCCCTGGAGCGTCATCGAATTCCCCTTGAAAGTGATGATTCCCGAGCGACCCATACCGTTTCTCTCCAAAAATGCGGATTGTTGCGAGCGAAATCGCCTGGAAGAACTACCACCGGGCGAGCATTTTCGTCAAAGTATGGTCCCGTTAATGGATCCAGTGAATGGGGCGCGTCTGGTTTTGACTCATGAAGCACTTGTTCTCACCTGATCGTCGTACCGCC
>JARFQX010000961.1 GCA_029287555.1 Rubripirellula sp.
GTTAATCGGCTCAATCCCGGGATGTCACCGATGTAATTCGAAAGGAACACCAAGGCCAACACGAAACCCGCGAACGCGCCAACGACGGTCAAGATGTCGTAGCCCAACCCCGTTAACTGCTCGCTGTTCTCAGGAATGAGAAAGCGACGCGAGGCCATGATCAGTGAACCGAGTACCAGTGTGACGCCACCAACTCCCGCGACCCCCACGCCCGGGATCAAGAATAACTCGGCGCCGATGAACGCCAGGCCAACGACGAACAACGTCACCTCGAGCCAGCCGGAGGTTCCACCGAGAAACCGACTCCAAAAGAACAGGCTGAAACAGAGCAGCGAAACTAGCCCGCCAATTCCGAATCCCGGCGCGCCGAGTTCGACCGTCAGGGCAATCAATCCGATGATGATCAATAGAAACGTGACTACGCCGGTGTTCAGGAGGAAGACCAACGTGTCGATCGACGTTCGTTCCAATACCTGAATCGGTTCGCGAAGATCCAGTGCCTCGGCCAGTCGATCCCGATTCTCGACGGTTCGATCCGCCATTCCCAGTTCCACGGCGCGGGCTCCGTTGCAGATGAAGAACATCTCGTTGCCGGCTTCACGGACGGGGCGGCCGCGTTCCCATTGGTCGGCATCATCCAGCGAGTCCCATTCCTTGTTGGAGAAATAGGCGGTCTCGCCATTGGTCTTGTGGGTCGCTTCAAACACCACGATGTCCTTATCAACCATCTTCTCGGCAAGCGTGGCGGGGCGACCATTCCGCCGGGCCGCGTCGCGTACCCTTTGCGCCAGAGCGCTCCGACTCTTCGCTTCTGTGTAGCGAAACGCACCGTCTTCACCCATCACGATTTCACCCGCGTCGCCGATTCGCGCATCGGGCAACATGATGATCTTGTCACAGGCCATCGCGAGGAGTGCCGCGCCGCTGATCGCGTCCTTCTCGATGAATGCAACCGTCTCCACTCCCTCCGCATCTCGCATCAAGTCCATCAATTCCAGCGTGACCGAGGTGTAGCCTCCGGGGCTGTGGATGTCCAACACGATCACTTCCGCGCCGGACTCGATCGCCTCCTGGAACTTTCGTTGAAACAACGCCCCGCTGAGTGGATCGATCATCTCGTGCAACGGAATGATCACTCCACGGCGCAAACCCCGCGCCGCCCGTTCGCGATCGGGCGGCTGTGCGAACGTCGCCGGGAGCAACGCCGAAACGAGGCAGGACCAGCAAATCAGCAGAAATAGAATCCCACGCATGGCAATCGGTTACAGGAGGTAGGAAGAGGCCGGCGAGACGAACGATCGGGCCGTCCGCCTCGCCGTTGACACCGCGTTGCCGTCGACACCGACCCGCCGTCGACGCCTGATGTGATGATCGATCCGACCTTGAATTCTAACAGGCTGTCACGCGTTGTCCGTCCTTCCAGGCCCAAATCGTGTTCAAGCGCGGCGCCAAAACGACGGGAAAAACAGCACCAACACGCTGAACACCTCGACGCGTCCGAGCATCATTAGCCAGACGAACAACAGCTTCGCCCCCTGGCTGAATCCAGCGTAATTCCGCTCCGCGCCGACGACACCTAGCCCGGGTCCGATGTTATTCAGCGTCGCGGCGACCGCACTTGCCGAATCAAGCAGTTTCTCCTCGAGGTTGTTGATCACGGTTGCTTCCACGTAGACCGGCCCCATCTCAGCGGCTTCCGGCGAGATGGCTGCCTTCTCCCACATCGTGTTGGGTTCAAACGTGATCAGAAGCAACCAGCCGAAAACGAATAGCGCCAAAATCATCGAGAAATAGACGACGATCGAGTGGGGAAGATTGGGTTCATCGACCGTGGAGCCCCCGATGCGAATCAATCGCACCACTCGCGGCCGATGAGATTTTTCGATCTCCAGTCGCAGAATCTTGTAGAAGAGAATGTGGCGGATCACCTTGATTCCACCACCGGTGCTTCCCGCGCAGCCGCCAATGAACATCAGCAACAACAGGATCCCGCGTCCAAAAGCGTTCCACTCGTCGAAGTTCGCCGTCCCGTATCCGGTTGTGGTCAAGATCGAGACGACCGTGAAAAGTCCCGCCCGAATCGAGCCCGAGATCGTTGTGAATCCTTCGTCGGCATTCTGCATGCCGAAGAAGACCACGCCTGCGGTCACGATCGCGATGATGCCGACAAAGGTGCGAAACTCGACATCTTGAAACAGGCGTTTGGGACCGCCCAGTAGCGTCAGATAGAGCAGCGTGAAGTTGGTTCCCGCAAGAATCATGAAGACGATTGTTGTGTATTCAATCAGGCTGCTGTCGAAATGACCGAGGCTAGCGTTGTACGTGCTGAACCCGCCCGTCGCCATCGTTCCGAAGGCGTGACACAACGCGTCAAAGACGGACATTCCCTCCAGCTTGTAGATGATCGTCAAAATCAGGTTCAAGCCGACGTAGATCGCGGCAAAGACCAACGCCGTGTGTTGCATCCGCGGCATACTTCCCTCCTTGGTCGGTCCCGGCATCTCGGCCCGCATCATTGCCTTGCCGGCTGAGCCCTGACCCAGGATCGCGACAAACAACACGACGATCCCGAGTCCGCCCAGGAAGTGAGTCCACGATCGCCAAAACAGAATGCAGTTCGGCACAGCCGAAGGCGACTCCAGGTCGGTCAGGATCGTCGCGCCGGTGGTGCTGAACCCCGATTGGGATTCAAACATCGCCTCGACGAAGGTGATCGGGCGGTCCCCTTCGGTTCGCGTCTCACTCAGATAGAAGGGCAGGGCACCCAGCACGGTGGCCAGGATCCAGCTCAATCCGACCACCGCCATCGCTTCCTTTTGGTAAAGCGTCCCGACGCGGTGACGGCGACCGACCAGCCAAAACACGACGCCCACCACCATGCACACCGACATGCTCTTGAGCAGCGCGACCGCGCCGCGCGTCTCAAATCCGTCGGCCGGCTGCAAATCGGTACGCACCGCCAGTTCAGGCATCGCAAAAGGCAAACTGAAGCTCATCGACCCGCCGATCAACAGGCAGACCGTGCCGAGCAAGCGAAATAGAAGCGGGTAATTCAATGCTCAACCAACAAGCGGATCGGATCGTACCTTTGCAG
>JARFQX010000998.1 GCA_029287555.1 Rubripirellula sp.
GGGTAAGCCCAGAAGCAGATCGACCGGGGGCGTTCGGTCATGGCTCCTTCGATCAGCGGCATCAGGTCGATGCCGTCGAGGGGACGGCCCGGTGGATCGACGCCGGCCACCGCGCAGAGAGTCGGGAGCATGTCGCTGGTGACCGCCCCGATGTCGGTCACTCGGGGTGCCGGGATTTTGGCGGGCCACTCCAGAACGCCCGGGACGCGCGTGCCCCCTTCGTACATCTGGCCTTTTTGTCCCTTCAACGGTGTGGCCAGTTGGCCGCTGGACGGCGTGCCGTTGTCACCGCAGTACCAAACGATCGTGTTTTCCCGGACTCCCTGTTGGTCCAGGGCATCACGGAGCTTTCCCATCGCGCGGTCCATCGCCGTGATTTCGGCGTAGCGTTCGCGCAGCACGTCGCCCAAGGGTCGACGCACCGCGCTCCCCGTTTCGTTGGAAGTCAGCCGCACCTCGCGATCGTTGTATCGTTCCGGCAAATCATCGTAGATCGCGAGATCATCCTTCAGCCCGCTGTAGGGCTCATGCGGTGAACCGAACCAAAGCACAACGAAGAACGGCTTGCCGTCCCCGGCTCCCGCCTGCATGAAGCGAATCGCCTCGTCGACGATGATCTCAGAGCTTTCCCCCGGGAACTCTTGAGGTGGACCGCCGCTGCGGGAAAGGGAAGGGTTGAGTTCGAAAAAGTTATCGTGCGACAACCACTGGTCAAAACCCATCGCACCCGGGTTGGTGGGTGAGTCCGATTTGACCGGACCGAGGTGCCATTTGCCAAAGTGGCCGCATCGGTATCCCGCACCAGCGAGCAAGTGGGCGATCGTGATTTCCTCGGGACGAATGGACCAGTTGGGCGCAAAGGTGCCGTAACGATTTGGGTGCCGGCCCGTCATCACGCTGCCCCGCGTTGGCGAGCAGGACGGATGGGCGGCGTAAAAACGGTTGAAGCGCAGACCCGTCGCCGCCATCTCATCAAGCACGGGCGTCTTGACGTGAGGATGGCCGTTGTAACCGGTTTCTTCCCAGCCATGATCGTCACCCATGCAAAGAATGACATTTGGTAACGCCGCATCGCTCCGAGCCGACGATCCGAAAACCGTCAGCAACCAAACGAGCAAGAACAACCGTGCCGCCAACCCGCTTGCCGGTAATCGTTGCGGTGAGCCATTCATCGGTGCAAAGTTCTCCGTGGCGAACTTTGCCGGTGCTGAGGGGCTGTGCGTCGACATGCTTCGATCTCCGAGTCTCGTGGGATCGCATAGCCTAACACGACTTGATTGCCGAAATGCAATCGGCCGTTGGGCCACGCTTTGATCGCCGCCATCGGCGTCGGTCTCTCGGGACAACCTCAGCCGTCACCGACACGCGGGATGGATTACCAAACGAATTCGCTTTCATCGGCGCGAGCGGTCAACTGATGCTGGATCTTTCGAGCTTCCCCGATCGGCAGGTGTTTAATTCGCGGGCCACCGCCAGTGTTGGATTGACCCGCAATGTCGATCGACATCGACGCCAATCCCAGTCGCCGGTCAAACGGATTCTGTGTGACCGACACATTCTGGACGTTCCGGACTGGCAGGCAGACGGTCGAGCGATTGATCCAACCGCTGCGCCACAAAAAGTAATCGTCGTCGATCCAGTAACCAGAGTGGCGGTACCATTGGTAATTCAGCAGGTAAATCATTGGAAAGGCGGGGATCCAAATCAGGCAAAACCAGCCAGCGACCAGCGCGGTTTGCAGCATCATCAGCGATGTCAGCAACCAGCCCTTATTGCTGCCGCGTCGAATCGCACGACGTGAAACGCGTTTCCACGAAGGATCCGTTTCCACTAAGCCCGGGATCGCTTGACGGGCAACCTCGACTGCCTGAGGCCGTGTAGCGACCGGAAGCAGCAGTTCCCGTTGCTTGTTTTCGTCGACCTGATGACGGTCGCCGGCGCTGTCGACATGAATGGATGCCAGGCCCAGCCATCGTCGCAGCAGTGCCTCCTCGAGTTTCAAGGCCTGGATGCGATTGCGCGCCAGGCTGCCGTGTTGGAGATTAAGCAGCCCATGTGAGGTGCTCAATATGTCGCCGTGCCGCTGAAGTTGAAAACGAAAGTAACGGACAACATAAGCGGCAACCGTGAAGACAAGCCCCGCCAGGGCCAGCATCACACTGTTGGCAAGGGTCTCATTGAGAAATAAGTCGGCAATGAAGCCGAAGGGGCCAAAATCGGGAAGCTTCTCTGTCAGCTCCTTGATCACCTCTTCCGGATTCGCTTGCGGAACTTCTCGGTCGAGTCGATCCCCAATTTTCCGACCAACCGGGTTGAACAGATTCCCACCGACTCGCACGAACAACTGAAAGTACAAGATCGCGCTGACGATCGCGCCGAGTGTGGCCACGACTTTCGAAGTAAAGCCGCCCATCCACAGCGTCTTGAGGTCCAACGCGAAGCGGAAGTCGGGCCCCGTCTCGGTGCTCGGCGCGGCAGCAGAATCGCGCTGATCGGTCTCCCTTTGCCTTGAAGTGACGAACGACTTGAGTTGGTCGGCTTCGGCACGGGTCAAGACGTTCAGGTCCGCCTCTTGCGGATCCTTGCCGGCGGTCGAAAGATCGACCTTCGCGAGCGCGAGGACTTGATGCAGAACGCCCTGATGGATTTTGACCTCTTGAATTCGATCGAGCGGAATGCGCCTCTCTCGCCGAGAAACGACACCCGAACGGATCACCAACTCCTGGGCATCCACCTGGTACGTCAAGGTGAAGTATCGGATCGCGTGAAAGATGGCCGTTGGAAGCAAAACAAAGCAACCGGCCACCCAAAGCAATACCAACGGACCAACGAAAAAAAAGGCGATGATTGCGGGAACCGCCAGACCAATCAACGCGTCGATCGCGGGGAGCCAAAGCGTTGCCGGATGAAGACGCCGCTCACCGCCGCTCAAGCTCGCCAGGGAGGTGCGATCGGTTGTCGTGGTCCCTGCAGGACCGCGAATGCCAGCAGCCTCCGGCGGAGTCGAAGACGACATCGGCGGTCGTTCGTCACTCAACGAGTTCTGCATCTCCATCCACTGCATGCCCGTTGTCTGGCCTACTG